>JACDAM010000061.1 GCA_013695435.1 Burkholderiales bacterium
CGTTGACTCACTCTGTCCGCGCGCAACCGCGCTGCCGCGTCAAGGGGTGCTGAACAACTCGCGCCCCGTTGGGCCGCATGAGAGATGGCGATAAGTCCTGAAGATTTTGTCAAGCGCCTTGATTCAATCTCTGAGCACGAGGGCGTCGCGTACGGCCGAGTCCATTTGCTCTTCGACGAAGAGGAGAAGTACGGCCAGGCGATCCTTCAGTACAAGGGTTACCTCGCGCTTTCGGATGCATTCAAGTGCTTCTTCCTAGAATCGGTCGAGTTGCTAAATACGGAGTGTCGACCAAAGGTCAAGACTCCTCTCTCCGAGTTCTATCCCCTTTTTGTCCCGCGCCTAGCCCACAGCTTTCAGTCCCTATGCGGCGCAGAACGAGTGGCGATACGTGGATATCCCTATCACGGTTACGCACTCTTACGAAATCTCTTCGACAATCTTGTCTTGACGTCGGCTGCGCTTCAAAAGATTACGGATTTTTACAGCATCGAGGGCATCCATCCGGCAAAGCCCTTCGATCCAAACGCGTTTCGCAAACTACGAAAGGCAACCGAGTTTGCTGTACGCCAAAAAATGACTGGAGACCAAAGTGGTCGACTAAACAAACGCTTGATGAACTCGTCCAATGGGACGCTCTGTTTGACTATGAAACCCACGGAGCACGCTTATCTTTGACCCACGCGCAAGGGTGGATGAAGGGCACCGAGCCATTGCCAGTGCTTCCGAACTTTACCGATTCAGCTTTCGCAATTTTCATGAATAGATTTTCGGAAGTGGGCTGGATGACACACCGACTCGTGCCCCTCGTTCAACCGCCAGGGATACCCCTTCCTGATCGGTGGAAAGAGAAGTGGCGCATGCTTGATGAATCATTCGAGATCACCGTTGAGTCTTTGACAAAGCAGTTGGGCAAGAATATCGGGGCGGCCATCGTTGAATTCGTCAAGGCAAAGTTCCCGTTCAATGATCAGTCGCAATTCACGCTGTAGCGGCCCAACCCTCCGTTCAACACCGACGCGCCGCAAGCGGCGCGCGGGTTAACGGCACGTTGGGCACACAGCGCATCATGATGAGATCAACAACTACAGCGGTCTTGTCAGAAGGTGTCTTGCGGGCCGCGGCATCCGCGTACGTCTACGTGGCTACGTTCATCTATGAGTATGGATACTGCTCATAATTTTCTCTTCCCGTTCATTAGTCCTAATCTTTCGACGATACTCGTGGCCGCGGCGGCGATCGGCGGTAGTTCTCTTCTCATCTCTGAAGCTACTTGCAGCGTGTACGCTAAACGCACGCTACGGCCAGCCGCATTACGTTATTTGAACTTAACAACCATAAGGAATTCGACATGTTTTGCGCCGCCCTGCTTCTCAGCACGCTGTTCCTGCCTGACGGCTTTCCCATTTCCAATATCACGCGCGACGTGCCGTACGTACAGACGCCGCAAGCCGTCGTCGAAAAAATGCTGGAAGTCGTCAAGGTTGGGCCCAGGGATATCCTCTATGATTTGGGCTCGGGCGACGGCCGCATCGTTATCACTGCCGCGAAAAAATATGGCGCGACCGGCGTCGGCGTCGATATCGATCCCGAGCGCGTCGCCGAAGCGCATGCCAATGCCATAGCCGCCGGCGTCGCCGATAAGGTTGCGTTTCGGGAAGGCGATCTGTTCAAGATGGATTTGAGCAAAGCGACAGTGGTGACACTCTATCTGCTGCCCCGCATCAATCTGCGGCTGATGCCGAAACTGTTCGACGAACTCAAGCCGGGCACGCGCATCGTCTCGCACAGCTTCGATATGGGCGACTGGAAACCGATCAAGACGTTCAAAGTAGACGGCCACGATGTGCACTACTGGGTGATTCCGGAAAAAAATCAGCGTCCGCCAATACCGAAATAACGATAGCAGTGCGAAAAGCAGGCCGGTTTTCGATCGACTTGCAGCCGGGAGCCCTGGCGCTCACGGGTAGTTCCCGGGCCATCGACGCCTCATGTATTCGAACACTGCGCACGCAACGTGAACAACCGGCCCGGGCAACGACGCCAAATTCCAACCGCAAGGAGTTACAAAATGCTGCGCACCGCTTTGCTTTTCACTACCCTGCTCGCAGGCGCCGGCTTGCCTTTTTCCGGTGTCGCGCGCGATGTGCCGTATGTGCCGACGCCGGAAGCCGTCGTGGAAAAAATGCTCGATGTCGCCAAGGTTGGTCCCAAGGACATCCTCTACGACCTGGGCTCTGGCGACGGCCGCATCGTCATCACTGCTGCGAAAAAATATGGCGCGACCGGCGTCGGCATCGATATCGATCCCGAGCGCGTCGCCGAAGCCCGCGCCAACGCCAAAGCCGCCAACGTCACCGACAAGGTCGCGTTCCGCGAAGGCGATCTGTTCGACATGGATCTGAGCAAAGCCACAGTCGTCACGCTGTACCTGCTGCCGAGCATTAACCTGAAGCTCATGCCGAAACTGTTCGATGAACTTAAGCCGGGCACGCGCATTGTTTCGCACAGCTTCAATATGGGCGACTGGAAGCCGATCAAGACATTCGACGTGGACGGCCGCGACGTTCACTCTGGGTCATTCCGAAAAAAGGAAAGCGCCCACCGATGCCGAAGTAAGCGCGGCGGTGTAGCATCGACCGGGCTCGAAAACCACTCAAAGGAAAACTCGTGCAACAACGTAAATTGGGCAGTCAGGGACTCACGGTATCGGCAATGGGTCTGGGATGCATGGGCATGTCGGATTTCTACGGCGCGCGCGACGACAAGGAATCCATCGCGACCCTTCAGCGCGCGCTGGAACTCGTCGTGACGCTGCTCGATACCCTAGGCCGTTAGGGTTGAATTATTCACGAACAAGCTCTCAGGAATCGCGGCGCAGTTCTTCCAGCAGCCAGTCGCAAAAAGCCGCGATCCTCGGCCGCTCCGACTCAGCCTCTTCGCGTACCAGGTAATAGGTGAATTTCGAAGGCAGACTGAGCTTGAACGGCGCGATGAGCCGCCCCGATCCGAGCTCGGCAGCGGCGAGTTTGGGCAGCGTCAGCGCGACCCCAAGCCCATCGGCAGCTGCTTCGATGGCGAGCGCTGAGTGGCTGAAATGCGGGCCGCGCGCCGTGTCGATGCCCGCCACCCCGGCTTCCTTCAACCACACCGCCCAATCCGGCTGCTCTGCATCGAAGTAAACGGTGTCGTCGTGCAGCAGCGTATGGCCGCGCAGATCTTGCGGCCGGTCCAGGCGTTCGTCGTTGCGCAGCAGCTTCGGGCTGTATATCGGCGTGACCAGGGTCGAGCACAGCTTGTCGGCGCGAAATCCCGGATATCTGCCACTGCCGAATCGTATCGTCAGGTCAGCGCCCTGTGTCGGCTCGTTGCCTGCCGCCGCGGCGTGGCGCAGCACGTCGATCAGGTGAAGGCTCGCCGAAATCCGCAAATCGATTTCCGGATGCGCGGCGGCGAAGCCAGGCAGTCTGGGAATCAGCCATTTGACGGCGAAAGCCGGCGCCACACCGACAGTCAATGGCCCGGCGAGGCCTTTCTCGCTCAGGTCGGATACGGCTTCCGCCAGACTGTCGAATCCGGCGCGCAGTTTCGGCTGAAGGCTTTGCGCAGCCTGCGTCAGTTCCAGCGCGCGCGTCAGCCGGCGGAACAGTTGCACGCCGAGGTAGTCCTCGAGCGCCTTTACCTGATGGCTGATCGCAGCCGGAGTCACATGCAATTCTTCCGCGGCTTTTTTGAAACTCAGATGCCGCGCCGCGGCTTCGAACGCGCGCAGCGAATTCAGCGGCGGCAGACGGATGCTCATGGCGATGGATGCATAAGTTTTATTCGATCATCACATGATAATAATTCGTTTGTTGCGGCGCAACACAACTCCTATATTGCTAGACATGAATCGAACCGATTCCAACGCAATAACGGAGGGTCAAATGAACAAATTCATCATCGCGGCAACCGCTACTTTGGCGTTATCGTCGCTCGCGCACGCCGATCCGGCGCGCCAACAAGGTGTGGTCAACCAGGCGAACGCCGGTTACGAACAGACGCTCAGGATTGTTCCCCATCCCGCGCAATTATGGCTGAGCGATATCGCGCCTGCCCGGTTGCGTGAACACCCGGCAGTCATCGTCGGACGGAATGCCGTCCCGGCGGACGCCTACGCGGCCCGCTTCTATCCCCATCCGACAGGCGGCGGTTTCGCATTGCCGGCACGCAATTGAACGAGGAGACGACCATGGATGCAACCACGATCCACGTGCAACGCGGACAATTGGTAGCACTCGACGATGCGCGTGGCTTTAAAGTCCGGGCGGGAACCGGCGATCTCTGGATCACGCAGGCCGGAGATTCCCGCGATATCGTACTCAGGGCCGGCGAGTCGTTCGTCATAGAACGCCCCGGCCTGACTCTGGTCAACGCACCGGAAGCAGCTTGGCTGACTCTTGAGCCGCAGCGTGCGCGAAGCGGACAGCTTCGTTCGCGCCCGTGCGCCACGGCGATGGCGAGCCCGCAAACCGGTTAAAGATATCGCGGAAGCGCGATGAGAAGATGGCCTCAGTCTTTATGCCCGCTTTCCTTCGGGGGACAATCAAACTTCGGCGCTAAATTTCTGTCAGGTGGATAGACGGTCATTCAAGTCATGCGAAAGAAACATATGGCGTTTAGTCTGTTCAGTCCCGTTTGCCCGACCTTTATCGACCGCCGAATCGCCATTGCGCAGAAGGAAAAAATATGAAAACGCGCTATCCCGGCCACATCGTTTTCTGGTCATGAAGCGCAACGCGAAGAGCGCGAATAAATTGCGCGGCGGTGAATTGCATAACGATGCGCCGCCGCCGGCATCGCCGGGTTCTTTATCGACGTATCAGGTCGATGAAAATCTGCGCGACGGGACGCCGGTTTGCGTGCGCGCGGTGCGGCCGGGCGATAAAGCAATGTTCGAAACCGCTTTCGATCGGCAGTCGGCGGAAACGATTCACAGCCGCTTTTTTCATTTCAAGCGCGAACTCAGCGATTGCGATCTGAAGAATTTCACCGAAGTCGATTTCGACAATCATGTCGGGCTGATTATGACGATCGTGGAAAACAACGAAGAACGATTGATCGGCGTCGGCCGCTTCGTGCGCGAAGCTTCAGAAGACGAAGCCGAAAGCGCGTTCGTGGTCGACGATGAGTATCAGGGCCGGGGCGCTGCTAGCTCGCTCTTGCAGCATCTTGTCAAATTGGCGCGGCGCCTCGGCATCACGATATTCAAGGCGTATGTGCAGGCCGATAACCTGAACATGCTCGGCGTCTTCGAACGTTCCGGATTACCGATGACGAAAACGGCCGAGGGCGACATCACACAGATCGTTTTGCGCTTTGCGCCGGAGTGAAACGTCAGCAGGGAATGCGACGTTGACGTTCATTTCGTTGAGTGCACGGACTTACAGCGGATTCTTTGCTGCGCCCGGACGACAACGCGAAGCTGCGCGACCCGCCGGGATGGCCTTTCACAAATCGCCTCGTCATTCTGGGTGCGCGAAGAATCCGCTTTCCAATCGAGTAAAGGTTTCATCGCAGTTGTAATTCTTACGATGTTTTGTGCGCGTTACACATGGCAACCACGCTTCATTACCGGATTGCAGTCGAGCCTACGTGTTTCGCTGCGATCCCGCGCGTAGAAAGCGTTTAGCACGGTTTGTGCTGAATGGGATTCGGAACGTATTCGGTCGCCCCAAGGATCAGATCCCAGCCTTGAGCAAGAATCGCAAGTTGATTTTGCTTGATCTCCCGGGATTCGGGTCAGGGAAAGTTTTTCGCATCGACCTGGGACCGACGAGGCTGAGGAGATAGCTCAGTAGCAGCACCTCAGTAGCAGCACGAACGCCATCAGGCGCCCTCGACCCATCATGCCAAACTCGAATGTAGCCCTAACCCCCACGGTCAGTAGTTCGTCCCCGCGGTCGTCGAAGCCGATCGCGCCCGGCGTCAGCTTCATGACGACGATATTCGTCAATCTGTATTTCCTCGAAGCCGGGGATGGCTCGTGGCTGCTGGTCGATACCGGCTTGCCGATGCAGGCGTGGCGTGTGCGCGCCGCGGCCGAAGCGCTGTTCGGCAGTCACGCGCGACCGTCGGCGATCATCCTGACGCACGGGCATTTCGACCACGCCGGCAATGCGTCGGCGCTCGCGGCCGAGTGGGATGTGCCGATATACGCACATCCGCTCGAAATGCCGTACCTGACCGGGCAATCGGATTATCCGCCGCAGGACCCGACTGTCGGCGGCGCGCTGGCGCAGATGTCGCGCGTGTTCCCGCACAGCGGTTTCGATTTTAGCGGACGCGTTCGCGAACTGCCGGCGGATGGCAGCGTTCCGGGCCTGGCGCAATGGCGCTGTCTGCACACGCCCGGGCACACGGCCGGACACATCTCGCTGTTTGGTGAACGCGATCGCGTGCTGATCGCGGGTGACGCGCTGGCTACGGTCAACCAGGAATCGGCGTTCACGCTGATGACGCTCGAACGCGAGCTGCGCCAACCACCGGCAACGTTCACGACCGACTGGGGCGCCGCGCGCACCTCGATCGACAAGCTTGCCGACTTGCGACCCAACGTCATCGCGGCCGGCCACGGCCTGCCGATCACCGAGGACGCCGTGGCGCAACTGGAGCGATTCGCGCGAACTTTCGCGCCGCCGGCGCATGGCCGCTACGTCCAGCAGCCGGCTCGCACCGATGAAAGCGGCGTTGTCGCGTTGCCGCCGCCTGTTGCTGACCCGGTACGAAACGCCATCATCGGCACGACACTGGCAGTCGCCGCCGGTTTGCTGGCCGTACAACTCAGCAAGCAGCGGCGGCGGTGAAACCCAAGGAGCTTGTATGAACGATTTGACCCCAAAGACCGAGGCAGGCTCGTCTTCGCTCCCCGAAAAAATGCGGGTAACGCTGGAAATCAACGGCGTCGAGCAGCGCCTGGAAGTGGCGCCGTGGACGTCGCTGCTCGATCTCTTGCGCGAGCATCTCGATCTGACCGGAACCAAAAAAGGCTGCGATCACGGCCAGTGCGGCGCTTGCACGGTGCTGGTCGACGGCAAGCGCATCAATTCGTGTCTGGCCCTGGCCATCATGAAAGACGGTTCCGAGATCACCACCATCGAGGGCCTGGCGGCGGGCGCTGCGCTGCATCCGCTGCAGCAAGCCTTCATCGATCACGACGCGTTTCAATGCGGCTACTGCACGCCGGGACAGATTTGCTCGGCCGTCGGGTTAATGCGCGAGGGCAAGATCAAGACCGAAGATGACATTCGCGAATTGATGAGCGGCAACATCTGCCGCTGCGGCGCCTACCCGAACATCGTCGCCGCCATCGAGCAGGCGATGGCGAACGCGGCCGGCGACCAGAGGGGTGCGGGATTATGATCAATTTCTCTTACATGAAAGCCGATGACGTGGCGGCGGCCTCGCGCGAAGCGGCGGGCAATCGCAGCGCGAAATTCATCGCCGGCGGCACCAATCTGCTCGATTTGATGAAGGAGAATGTCAGCCGCCCTTCTCGTCTGATCGACATAACGCGCCTGCCGCTGAACAAAATCGAATCGACGAAGGATGGCGGTTTGCGTCTCGGCGCGCTCGTCACGAATGCCGACACCGCGTATCACCCGGAAGTCGAAAAGCGCTACCCGCTGCTGTCGAAAGCGATCCTCGCAGGCGCCTCGCCGCAACTGCGCAACATGGCGACCGACGGCGGCAATCTGTTGCAGCGCACGCGCTGTTATTACTTTTACGATGTCGGCACGCCGTGCAACAAGCGAGAACCCGGCAGCGGCTGCCCGGCGATTCCGGGATTCAATCGCATGCATGCAATCCTCGGCGCCAGCGAGCAGTGCATCGCGACTCATCCGTCAGACATGTGCGTTGCGCTGGCAGCACTGGCAGCCGTAGTTTGCGTCACCGGCAAGAATGGCGATCGCCAAATTGCGTTCGCCGACTTCCATCGCTTACCCAGTGATATGCCGGAAATCGATACGAATCTACAACCCGACGAGATCATCACCGCGATCGACCTGCCGGCCAAAGGTTTTGCGGAACATTACTGCTATCTGAAAGTGCGCGATCGCGCGTCATACGCGTTCGCGCTGGTCTCGGTCGCAGCCGCGCTCGAACTGGACGGCGATCAGATCACGGACGCGCGCCTGGCGCTCGGCGGCGTTGCGCATAAACCGTGGCGCGATAGCGAAGCCGAAGCGATGCTGCGCGGCAAGCCCGCGACGGCAGAAAATTTCGAGCAAGCCGCGCAGGCAGTGCTGCGCGGGGCGCGCGGCTACGGCCATAACGATTTCAAGATTCCGCTGGCGAAGCAGGCGATCGTACGCGCGTTGCAGCAGGCGGTGGAGAACGGCGGATTTGTTTCTGCGCCTTCCGCGCATTCGGATTAGCGGACGGTAAGGTATCTTTGCGAGGAGCGGTTATGCGGCGAAGCAATCTCGATTTTCACCCGACGCGAAAATCGCAGGAACCATTTTCCTGACGCAACGATAGAGAAGGAATCATGACTACCGCAGCTATCGGAAAACCCATAAGCCGCGTCGACGGGCGCGCCAAAGTGACAGGCGCCGCTAAATACGCGGCCGAATACAACGCGCCGAATCTCGCCTACGGCTATATCGTGTCGAGCACGATCGCAAAAGGCAAAATCAAAAGCATAGACGCGAGTGCCGCACTGGCCGTGACCGGCGTGCTCGAAGTTTTCACGCACGATAAAACCAAACACCTGGCGTGGTTCGACCGCAGCTATCAGGACGACGTCGCGCCGCCCGGTTCCCCGTTTCGCCCGCTCTACGACGACGAAATCCAGTACAACATGCAGCCAATAGCGCTCGTCGTCGCCGAAGATTTCGGCATAGCGCGCTACGCCGCGACGCTGGTGCGCGTTGAATACGAGCGCGCGGCATTCGCAACGGATCTCGAGCAACAACGCGCAAAAGCCTACGTCCCGCCGAAAAAGCGTAACGGCATCCCGCCGCCCTCCAAGCCGCGCGGCGATGCCGATGCCGCGCTTGCCAGTGGCGAGATAAAACACGAAGCCGAATACGTGATGCCGTACGAACATCACAATCCGATGGAAATGTATGGCAGCACCGTGGTTTACGAGCCTGACGGCAAACTCACCATTTATGAGAAGACTCAGGGCGCACCGAACTGCCAGGCGTACGTTGTCAAGGTGTTCGGATATTCCAAAGACGAGGTGCGCGTGATTTCGTCCTACGTCGGCGGCGCATTCGGCTCCGGTCTGCGCCCGCAACATCAGTTGTTCCTCGCCGTGCTCGCCGCGCGCGAGTTGAAGCGTTCGGTGCGGGTATCGCTGACGCGCGAGCAGATGTTCAGTTTGAGCTACCGCCCACGCACTTTGCTGACGGTAGCATTGGCCGCAAACCGCGACGGTACGCTGACTGCGATCAAGCACGCCGCGACGGCCAATACTTCGCGGTTCGAGGATTACCAGGAAGACGACGTCAACTGGTCGGGCGCGCTCTACAAATGCGACAACAGCAAATTCGATTACGAGCTTGCGCAACTCGATCTCAACACGCCGTGCGACATGCGCGCGCCCGGCGGCTCCACTGGCATGTATGCGCTCGAATGCGCGATGGACGAACTCGCCTACAAGGTCGGCATCGATCCGCTCGAGCTGCGCCTCAGGAATTTCGCGGAAAAAGACCAGAACAAAGATCTGCCGTTTTCGAGCAACGAACTGCGCAAGTGTTACACGCAGGGCGCGGAAAAATTCGGCTGGAGTAAACGCAAACCCGAGCCGCGCAGCCAGCGCGAAGGCAATCAGTTGATCGGCTGGGGCATGGCGACCGGGCTGTGGGATGCGCAGCGCATGAAAGCCAGCGCCAAAGCGCTTCTGACGGCCGACGGCAAGCTCGAAGTCAGCTCCGCGACGGCCGACATCGGCACCGGCACCTACACGATCATGACGCAGATCGCTGCTGAAACGCTTGGCCTGCCGATGGATGACGTGACGTTCAGGCTCGGCGATTCATCGTTGCCGATGGCGCCGGTCGAAGGCGGTTCGTGGACCGCGGCGACAGTCGGGCCGGCAGTGCAGGAGGCCTGTCAGGCGGTCGGCAAAAAACTTTTCGGCTACGCCAGGAAGATCAAGGGTTCGCCGCTGGCAAACGCTAAATTCGACGACATCGAATTTGTCGATGGCCAGATGCGGCTGAAAAGCGATGCGTCGCAAGGCGTCGCGCTCAAGGATGCGATGCGCTACGCAGAGGTCGCGAACATCGAACAGGAAGTTTCGGCGTCGCCCGGGCTTACCGATAAAAAAAGATATTCGATGTACGTGCACTCCGCCGTTTTCGCCGAAGTCAAAGTCGACGAAGCGTTCGGCACGGTGCGCGTGACGCGCGTCGTCAACGCGGTGGCCGGCGGCCGCGTCCTGAATCCGAAAACCGCACGCAGCCAGATCATCGGCGGTGTGGTCTGGGGCATCGGCATGGCGCTCGAAGAAGAAAGCCATCTCGATCACCAGTTCGGCCGCTTCATGAATCACAGCCTCGCCGAATACCACGTTCCGGTCAACGCCGACATTCACGACATCGAAGTGATATTCGTCGAAGAACACGACGAAATCATCAATTCGCTCGGGGTGAAAGGGCTAGGCGAGATCGGCATCGTGGGCACGGCACCAGCAATAGCCAACGCCATTTATCACGCGACCGGAAAGCGCGTGCGCGATCTGCCGATCACGCTGGACAAGGTAGTTGCGTGATTTCAAGGTGGTCACGCCGAATATCACCCGCTCCTTAACCAATCCCTGACGAAAAGGAAGCATCATGAGCCAGCAGGACAATATCGCGGCAACCAAACGTTTCGGCGAAGCCGTCAACAAAGGCGATTTCGAAGTCTTCAAACAGGTGATGGCGCCGAGTATCCTCGATCATGATCCGGCGCCCGATCAAGGTCCCGGACCGGGGGGCTTCGTCAAGTTCTTCACCAAATTTCGCGGCGCATTTCCCCACCTTGCGGTAGCGGTTGAGCACCAGGTCATCGATGACGACAACATCGCTTTCGCCTACACCGTCACCGGCACGCACAAAGGCGACTTCATGGAAGTCCCGGCGACCGGCAAACGCATCAAGGCGCGCGGCATGCAAATCGCTCGTTTCGAAAACGGCAAAATGGTCGAGCGCTGGGGCAGCTCCGACGAGCTCGGCATTCTTAAGCAGATCGGCGCGGGTCACTCAGCGTGAAACTCAAAAGCTCGTGCCATTGCGGCGCCGTACGCTTACAGCTCGAATTCACGCATCCATATCCCTTTCATGGGCATTGGCCGGGGCTGGAACTGACAAAGTGATGCGTATCTGAAGTTCAGCCATTCGTGATCACGGAGAGATCGCGGAACTGTTCGGGGCTTGACTACTGCTTCCACCTCGAACGGCGAGTCGATGAGCGGCGCGCTGTAACGCTCATCCGAACGTCTCCGCGGCGATCCGCAAAGCGCCGAGAAGCATTACATACAAGTAAGGAGACAAGATGAAGACTTCGATCCGCGCGGGAGTGTTTCCCGATTTGTCGCGCATGCAACATCTGGCCGCATGCCTCGCGGTTGCGGCCACGATCGCCTCCGGGGTTACCGCGTGTGGCGGCACCGCCGAGCTGCCTGTATCAGCGGGAATCGGCCCGAATCCGACGTTGCCGCCTCCAGAAAAGTCGCTGGTGCCGGCCGTCAACATCGCACCGGCCAAGCCGTGGCCCGATGGCGTCAAACCGGTCGTCGCGCAAGGACTCGCGGTGACCGATTTCGCGACTGGCCTTGACCATCCACGCTGGCTGCATGTGCTGCCCAACGGCGACGTCCTCGTCGCCGAGACCAATGCGCCCGAGCGGCCACTGCGCAAGGAACTGCTCGGCGTCAAGGGCTGGGTCATGGGCAAGGTGATGAAGCGCGCCGGCGCAGCGGTGCCGAGCGCGGATCGCATCACGCTGCTGCGCGACGCCGATGGCGACGGCAAAGCCGAAGTACGTTCGGTTTTCCTTGAGAATCTGAACTCGCCGTTCGGCATGGCGCTGGTCGGCAACGAACTGTTCGTCGCCAACACCGACGGGCTGGTGCGCTTTCCGTACAAGACCGGCGATACCAAAATTGGCGGGCCCGCCACCAAAGTCGCCGAGCTTCCAGGCGGGCCACTCAACCATCACTGGACCAAAGGCCTGATCGTGAGCGCCGACGGCGCCAAGCTCTACGTTTCGGTCGGATCCAACAGCAACGCCGCCGAGCACGGCATGGAGCATGAGAAGGGGCGCGCTGCTATCTGGGAATTCGACCGCGCGAGCGGCGAGGGCCGCGTGTTCGCCAGCGGGCTGCGCAACCCGGTCGGCATGGCATGGCAGGGCAACACGCTATGGACCTCGGTCAACGAGCGCGACGAAATCGGCCCCGACCTCGTTCCCGACTACATGACCTCGGTGCGCGAAGGCGGCTTCTACGGCTGGCCGTACAGTTATTACGGCCAGCACGTCGACGAACGCGTCCAGCCGCCGCAACCCGAGCTGGTCGCCAAGGCGATCAAGCCCGATTACGCGCTCGGCTCACACACCGCATCGCTGGGCCTGGCCTCAGCGCAGGGCTCGGCCCTGCCCGAGCCGTTCAAGCAGGGAATGTTCGTAGGTCAACACGGCTCGTGGAATCGCAAGCCGCCGAGCGGTTACAAAGTGATTTTCGTTCCCTTCGACGGCGGCAAGCCGAGCGGCGTGCCGGTCGACGTGCTCACCGGTTTCCTCAACGAAGACGGCGAGGCAAGGGGGCGGCCGGTCGGCGTTGCGATCGACAAGAAAGGCGCACTGCTCGTTGCCGATGATGTCGGCAACGTCATCTGGCGCGTGAGCGCCGCGTCCGCTGCAACGCCGGGCGTCGCGCCGGCGCCCGCGCGTTGAGAAACAGAGCGCGCCGGATCAGGCTTGCGTAACCCGATAGGCTCGAAGATAGCGCTTCAAAGTTCTACCGCGGACAACCGGGGAAATGAAAACAGATGCTGAAGAGAATTAACACGTCCTTGCTCGAAATCGCCTACGAAGAACGCGGCGACGCCAATGCCGACCCCGTCATCCTGGTGCACGGTTTCCCCGACGACGCGCAAACCTGGGAAAAGGTCACGAACGGGCTGGTCGCCGCCGGCTACCGTACGTTTACGCCTTACGTGCGCGGCTATGGCGCAACGCGCTTCCTCGACGGCAACACACAGCGCAGCGGGCAGTACATAGCGCTCACGCAAGACCTGATCGAATTCGCCGATGCGCTCGACATCGATCAGTTCATACTCGTCGGTCACGATTGGGGTGCGCGCGCCGCTTATCCCGCGGCCGCGCTGTACCCGAAACGCGTGCGTGCGCTGGTCGCGCTTGCTGCCGGCTACGGCACCGGCGCGCCGAGTCACGATGCGAAGCAACCGGTCTCGCTCGCGCAGGCGCGCGCCTATTGGTACCAATGGTATTTCAACCTGGACAAAGGCCGCGAGGCACTGGCTTCCGACCGTCGCGCGCTGTGCCGCGAGCTGTGGAAACTGTGGTCGCCGAGCTGGCGGTTTTCGAAAGCGGCGTTCGACAAGACCGCGGTGTCATTCGACAACTCCGATTTCGTCGACGTCGTCATCCATTCCTATCGCTATCGCTGGGCCAACGCCGAGGGCGATCCGCGCTATGAAGAACTGGTTGCGCAGCTTGCCAAAGCGCCAAAAATCAAAGTGCCCACGACGGTGATTGTCGGCGCCGAAGACGGCGCGACGCTGACGCAGGCATCGGAAGGCAAAGAGCGATATTTCAGCGGCAGCTATCAGCGGCGCGTGCTGCGCGGTGTCGGCCACTTCATCCAGCGCGAGCAGCCGAAAGCGGTCGTCGAGGCGATATTAAAACTTGCCCGCACCGCCAAGCCCGTACGCCGCGCGTCGCTGTCAGCCTCCCGATGAGCTTGCAGAAGCCGGGTCATCTGCACCTGTTGCTGGTGCTATGGCCCGCTGCGGCGGCCACCGCCCAGGAAGATAACTTCATCGACGCTACACGCCCCAGCGTATCCGAATCGGCGACGATCCAGCGCGCCGGCGTGTTGCAGATCGAAACCGGCATCGAATGCCGATTTCCGCGCGCCCGATTATCGCTCGCAGCAAAGTGCGCCGATCGCGTTTCGCTTTGCGGCTAACGAGCGCTTCGCCTCATCTCGACGTCGATGCGGTCGTTTCGCAATTCGGGCTCGACGGCGACCGCATGACCGGGTGTCGGCGATACCACCGTAGGCTTCAAGCTGATTGCCATTTCCGATCCCAGGGAACGCCTCGCCGCCGCGTTCAGCTATTCGATCAAGCTGCCGTCGGCGAGCGAAGACAAAATGCTCGGCGCCGGCCGTGTCGATCACAACCTGCGCTTCATTCTGGACCGGACGTTCGACAAAACCAATTACCGCATCAACGCTTCCTACCTCAATGTCGGTCGCGAGGACAGCGACAAACGCGCCGACGGCGCACAAATCATTCTGACCGTAATTCAGGAATTGCCGAAAAATTTCGGCCTGATCGCCGAAGTGTATGGGCAAAGTGTGGACGAAGCGCAGCCGCGCGGCGTCTACGCGCTCGGCGCGCTGACTTACAAGATCAATTCGCGTTTGCACATCGACGCCGGATTGCGCGCCGGCTCGGGCAGCGCTGCGCCGGACATTGGCGTGTTCACGGGTTTGACCATCGGCGTCGCGGATTTCTACCGCTAGCGAAAGTGTCTTCTGGGTGCATTCGTGGTGAGCTTATCGAACCACGTCCAACTCTTCGAAAGCTGCCCTGAGTGAAATCGAAGGGCTCAGAGCCTGCCCTCGGATGCCCTCCGATTAGGGCAAGCTTGATCGAAGGGCGAACGGATATTTTGTTCAGAGGCTCCAATAGATTTCAGGGAGGTTGGGGTGAAACTCGAAGGTTCATGCCACTGCGGCGCCGTCCGCTTCAGGGTCGAATCGGCTCACCCCTATCCCTTCATGCGCTGCTATTGCTCGATCTGCAGAAAGACGGCCGGCGCCGGCGGTTACGCGATCAATTTGGGCGCCGACAATCGCACGCTGAAAATCAAGGGCAAGAAAGACATCGGCGTCTACCGCGCCAAAATGCCCGACGAAAAAACCGGCAAGACCGCGCGTAGTTCGGGCCATCGCAATTTCTGCAAACGCTGCGGCAGCGCGCTGTGGCTATGGGATTCCGCTTGGCCCGATCTCGTCCATCCGCATGCATCGGCGATCGACACCGATCTGCCGGTTCCACCCGAACACACGCACATGATGCTGGGTTCGAAAGCAAGTTGGGTCGAGGCGCAGGCCAAACGCAAGGATCGCAAGTACGACGACTACCCGGACGAAATGCTTGCGCAATGGCATCAGCGGCTGGGATTGGAAGACGAAGACTAACAGCCTGTTGAAAAACGTAGCGAGCGCAGCCAAGGCGAGAGTCGCACTTCACGAGCGGCGCAATGGGCTCGGATTCAGTCTCAGGCCCGGCGCGCAACCGTACGAGCACCAGACTTCGATTACCAGCGTTAATCGACTGCGGCAATACCCGTGGAAGGAAATCGCCGCAGAAGACTGACCCGCCGGATGCGCGGTAAGTGGATGCCCGAATCTGGTGAACTTAAAGCCGCTGCCACGTTCGATAGACGTAGGTTTGCAGCATCTGCTATCCCGTCAGCGCTATTGCGCATGCAAGCGATAGCGCCTGAAGTTTGATTTCCAAAGCGCCGGAGCACGTTCCAGTCACGGCTGGCGCTGGGGAGTATCCGTATTGGAAATTCCGCAGTAAGTCATCTGGTTTGCAAATCGATCTAGGGGCCGCTATGAATTCCTCGAGAATCTGTTTCGGATTTCTGCTCGCAAGCATGTTCGCTTCCGGCGCCGGTGCTGCTCAGGATCGACAAGTCGAAAGCGAAAAGCTGTTCTCGGACATCTACAGCGTGCTCACTCACCCGCGCTGCCTGAACTGCCATCCCAAAGGCGATTCGCCGAAGCAGGGCCTCGATGCGCACGTGCATGTGCCGCCGGTCGCTCGCGGCGAGCACGACAACGGAGTCGCCGGACTGGAGTGCTCGGCGTGTCATCAAACCAGTAATTACAGGGCGAGCGGCGTACCCGGTGCGCCGAATTGGCATTTGGCGCCCGTGTCCATGGCGTGGGAAGGCCTGTCGCCGGGCGAGCTTTGCCGGGCGCTGCTCGACAAGAGCAAGAACGGCAACAAAGACCTGAAGGGTATCGTCGATCATATGACGCGCGATGAACTGGTCGCCTGG
>JACDAM010000062.1 GCA_013695435.1 Burkholderiales bacterium
AAGGTCGATCAGAAGCCAGCGACGGCGCAGCACGTCCGCATCGGTTGTCGTGGCGGTCGCGTTTGGCTCTATCCGGTTGGCATAGCGTGAATGCAACAGCGGGTTTATGGTGTTGAGCGTCGCGTAAACCGCAATGCCTTGCCTGTTCAGGCGCACGGCTTCGCTTACCAGCAGGAAACGATGCTCGCGGTCGAAATAGCCGGCAGGGGTTTGCTTCCGTCCGCGTGTCGATAGCGCCCGCAGTTCGATTACGTCATCGGGATTGAACAGCACGGACAAGGTTCGCAGAATTGCATCGGCGTCCGGTTGTGGGATACCGATGCTTGACGGTAGCGCGCTCATGCTGACCGCCATTCAGGATGACGGCGGAATAGCAGAACCAGTGCCGCGAAGCTTAGTGCGCCGTGGTTATAGGCTGCGAGATACAGCGCTTTCTCGCATTGCGCGAGCAATGCCAGCGGGATAAGATGGCTTGTCTGATGTACCTCGAAAGCCGCTGGGTTGCCCGCCCACGGCTTTCTGTCTTTTGTATGCATGGCCGCCTCACTGTGCAGCCAGCGATTGACGCAGCTCGCCGACATTCCAGGCGGTTATGCCTGCAGATAATTTCGTTGGTTTGGGTATGCGCCCGGTTTTCGACCATCGCCAAACGGTTGCGCCAGAAATTGAATAGAGCGATTCGACAATCGGCTGCCTGACAAATCCGCTGCTTGGCAACTGATCAAAATTTTTTAGTGCGTCTGGAATTGTTCCGGCAGCAGAACTCGCGGTGCCCTTTGCCATTGCGTACACCTTCTAGAAGTTGGTTGCGACGCTGGCATTAGACGCGTGAGAGAAATATGCGCGAATTAACTCACAGAACTTTTTTTGGGTGAGGGTTGTTTACGAAGTCGGCGACTTGGCTTTCCCACTTGGGAATCTCGCCGTTGTGCTCATGCAGTTTGAAGGCGTCCCGCATTACATTTGCCCATCTATCGTTCCTGAAGTCGTAGTACATCTTTCGTAATACTTCCGTTGGGTCTGGTGACGTGTAGTCCGATTCCCTTTCTTTGATGAATGACCGCCACGGCTCATCCTTAGCAAGCTGCATTGCTGCCCATTTAACCCCATGCGTGCGGTCGTCCGGCCAGACGATGCGCTCGATTTCTACAACCAGCGCCGCTTTATTAAAGGGAGTCCATTTCGATCTTGCGCCACGTCTCTTTTGCTCTTGAAAGCCAGGCACGAAGTCACGCGCTAACGCCAAGGCCAGCCTGTAGAACATCCCATCGCCAGCCGCAATACCGTAATGCCCGCACAGCAACAGGAGCTTTTCAGTGTCCTCTTTGGAATGTTCGGCAAGTAAGCCGGCTAGTTTTTCTTCTGCCAGCAGCGCCGGAAGCTCTCTGGACTTGATAGGCGTCGCTAAAGCGCCTTCGAATCTCTTTTTCATAGCGTCCCTTCCCGCTGCCCTTGTGAAGGATGCCAAGCCAACCGGCAAGGGTTCCGGCGTTCGCCCCGTCGGGCTAGGCTTGGCAATGCTCAAAAACTGGGAAACTTTTCAGAAGCCCCGCGTACACCCTGATGTCAGCAAAAGGTAAACAAAAAGCAGCCACGCTCTGAGAGCGCGGAGAGAGCATCAGAGAGCAGGAATGTATTAAGGAGTATGAAGGCCGCCGTTAAGCCGCTCTGTTGAATTTCCCGATGACTACCTTACCGCTTGCGCCCATGGCGTCGAGCATGTCCGCCCAGGCCTGCATCATCTGGCGGCGCTCGGGCAGATATTCGGCCTTGTTTGTAAGCGCCTCGTACCTTGTTGGGCTCGACGTGCGCTAGCTGGCGTTCGATGGCATCGGCGCGAAAGCCCGTTTCATTCAAGATCGTTGAGGCGGTAGTGCGGAAGCCGTGCCCGGTCGCGCGCGAGTGATACCCCATGCGGTAGAGCGCATAAAGCATGGTGTTTTCGCTCATGCACTTCGCCGGGTTCGCCTGATTCGGAAATACCCATTTGCTGTACCCGTTCAGCGCGCGTAGCTGCTCGATCACTTCAATCGCCTGACTGGATAGCGGAACGATATGCGCGGCCTTCATCTTCATGCGTTCAGCCGGGATGCGCCACTCTGCCGCCTCAAGATCGAACTCAGGCCATTGCGCAACGGCTTCAGCCACCAGGATCCCGGGTTCATCGATCATGTCGTCAACAAGAAGGCCGACGTGATCCGCGTCTATCTCCCGCCCGATGCGAACACGCTGCTGTCCGAAAGACCGCGAGGACATGAAGTAATTCAACGAACTTCTAACTCACTACACTAGTTTCATGTCGTTCTACGGGAGCGTTTAACGTCCCTCAGAGTCATTAAGTTACGGTGAATTGTCATACCTCGCTAGGGGGCAGGCACGTTGATGACGGTGTTCACCATGGTGACGGACGCGTTCAGGGCTAACGCTCTGCCGTTCAGCGTCACTAAGGTCACGTTGCCCGCAGTAGAGAACGTAGTGGCTGCAGAAGAAATTATGGTTCCCACCATGGTGCCGCCTCCTGCCGCGTTGATCGTGGCGGAACTGCCGACCCGCCAAAAGACGTTCTTGGCCTGGGCGCCGCCAATCAGGATCACGCTGCGAGGGAATCCCGGAGCGCCCACGGTGAGCGTACTCGCCGTCTGGAAGACCCAGACAGCAGTCGCATCGCCCTGGGCGTCCAGGGTGAGATCCGATCCCGTTATCTGGAACGAACCCCCCGCGGCTTGATAGACGCCGGGGGCGAGGACGAGCCCGCCGAGCTGGCCGGCGCCTGGATCGGTACCGCCCGGCAGTGAAGCGGGAGACAGGTTGTTAAACGCCGTTTGCGCGTCGGCCGCCGCCGCGTTTGCGGTCGCCTGCGTGGTAGCAGTCCCTCCAACACCTGCTCCGCCCGGAGGCGGGGGCGCCGTGAAGATCCTACCGTTCACCGTTCCGACATTGAGCGGCGTTTCCGTATAGACATCGCCTGCCGAATCATGAAATCCGCTTATCAAAGTCGACGCACCGGTGGTCCCGATATTCCCGTTGATCACGGTAAGCGTCCCCTGGTTGGTCG
>JACDAM010000063.1 GCA_013695435.1 Burkholderiales bacterium
GTCAAGGCGGGTTTCTTCGGCGATGAAATCGCGCCGCAGGTTTCCGGCGGAGGCGAGCAGCGTACGGAATCCGCGCCGGGCGGCAGCGGCAAAACCAGCCGCGTCAATACCAGCGTCGAAACCGAACTCGAAATGATGGACAACCGGCCGACGCCGGATGTCATCGCCGATGGCGGCAATGAGTTCCCCAACGCGCAAATCAATCTCGGCAACGGCGATGTTCTGATTGCCGCGATCACGTCATGCACGAATACGTCAAACCCCGGCGTCATGCTGGCCGCGGGCCTGCTCGCCAAAAAAGCCGTCGAAAAGGGATTGAAGGTCAACCCGTGGGTCAAGACTTCGCTTGCGCCCGGCTCGCGCGTCGTCACCGACTATCTGAAAAACGCCGGTCTGCAAAAGTATCTCGACCAGGTTGGTTTCCAACTCGTCGGCTACGGCTGCACGACCTGTATCGGCAATTCCGGTCCGCTCGATCCGCATCTCGAAGAAGCGATCACCGCGAACGATCTGATCACGGCCGCCGTCCTCTCCGGCAACCGCAATTTCGAGGCGCGCATACACCAGAACATCAAAGCCAATTTCCTGATGAGCCCGCCGCTGGTCGTCGCGTTCGCGCTGGCCGGGCGCGTCAATATCGACATGAGCAAAGAGCCGCTCGGCACGGGTGAAGACGGCGAACCCGTTTACCTGAAAGATATCTGGCCGACGCAGCAGGAAGTCGCCGAGGTCATGCGTCATGCAACCGACCCGGCGGTCTATCGCGCGCTGTACAGCGATTTCAGCAAAGGCAACCCTCTATGGAACGACATTCCGTCGATGGCCGGCGGCGTCTATCAATGGGACACGGCATCGACCTATATCCAGGAGCCGCCGTTCTTCGGCGATTTCGGCATGGCGCCAGGCACGATCGGCGATGTCAGAAATGCGCGTGCGCTCGGCATTTTCGGCGATTCGGTGACGACCGATCACATCAGCCCGGCCGGCTCGATCAAGCCTTCTTCTCCTGCCGGTAAATACTTGCAGGCAAACAAAGTCGGCGTCGCCGATTTCAACAGCTACGGTTCGCGGCGCGGCAATCACGAAGTGATGATGCGCGGCACGTTCGCCAATGTGCGCATCAAGAATCTGATGCTGCCGGGCAGCGAAGGCGGCATTACGGCGCATCGACCGTCAGGCGAGCAAATGAGCATCTATGACGCCAGCATGCGCTACCAGAAAGAAGGCGTGCCGCTGATGGTGTTCGCTGGCGAGGAATACGGCACGGGCTCATCGCGCGACTGGGCCGCGAAAGGCACGCAATTGCTCGGCGTCAAAGCCGTGATCGCAAAAAGCTTCGAACGCATTCATCGGAGTAATCTGGTCGGCATGGGCGTGTTACCGTGTCAGTTCAAGGATGGCGTGAGTGCGCAAACCCTGAAGCTCGATGGCAGCGAGGAATTCGATCTGGTCGGTGTCGGGCGCGAACTGAAACCACAGCAGGATTTGACGCTCGTCATCGGGCGCAAGGACGGCGCCAGGCAGGAAGTACCGGTGCTGTTGCGCATCGACACGCCTATCGAAGTCGATTACTACAAACACGGCGGGATATTGCCGTACGTATTGCGCGAATTGATCGCAGCGGCCTAGGCCAGGCAACCCCGCGCCGCCGCGGTTGTAATTTCCAGGAGACCATAGCGGCTTTGCCGCATCATCATGAAAAGGTCGCGCCCGCCCCGCCGTTCCAAGGCTTCGGCTGAAACCGGTATGTTGTCTCGCCTCGCCAGCGGTCTTGCCTTGTCCGGCAGCCGCGCCGAGGACGCGTACTGGGAAACCCGTCTGGCAGCGCTGATCGATGATCTTCTCAAAGCCGGCGAAGACGAAGCTCTCGACACAGCACTTGACCGGCTTTATGAAACCGACCTGTTCGCCTACGACGAACTGGCCGAAAGCATCGAAGCGCGCGCCGAATCGGTGCGCAGCGAGAATGACGCGATTCTGCTCGTGGCAATTCCGTTGCTCGTCTGGTCGCGCGCCGCGATCCCGGCAGGGCCTGTCGCAGCCGGCGTGCTGGCCGACCTGCGCGCGCAATTGCATGGCCACATATTGGCGAA
>JACDAM010000064.1 GCA_013695435.1 Burkholderiales bacterium
AAGCAGCACGATCAATGCGCCGGTCGCAGCCCACGCCGCGAAACCCGCAAGACCGTCGGTCTGGGCGATACCCAACATGACGACCAGCGCGATACAGAGACCGAGACCGGCGTTGCGCAACAGATACGTCTTGCCGAACGTCGTACGCTGTTCGAGATGCGATGCCGCCGCTTCACCGTTGCGACGTTCGAGTTCGCGTGCGTGGGCGATCAAACCCGCGCCTTCGAGGACCAGGCCGAACGCGATTGGCCAGGCCAGCACGCCAAGTAAACCTGCGAAAGGCAACCCTTGCGCAAACAGGACAGCGGCATAGACCAGCCCGACAACGAGCGCGCCCAGGGTCAGCATCGCGCCGTAGAAAGACGTCAGCACCTGCCAGTGATTCCAGAAAGGCCGCGCTTTGATGCGGTAAATGTTGTGCATCGCATAGAGCGCGAGCGTGCCAGCGACGCCGGCAAGCCACCCTGCTGCAGATTGCGCAATCTGCAGCGAAGATTGCGGCACAAACGTCAGCCATCCCGAAAACGCGAGCAGCAGGGTATAGAGTCCCATCGCGTTATAGAACACCGCAATACCCGCGACTTCGCGACTGACCGGAGAATATTTGAGATTGTTGAACGCCCGATAAAAACGATGCGGCTTGCCGAGGTGCATGGTCGAAATGAAAAGCGCGAAAGTCTCCGTTGCGAGCAGCGCGAACAACAGCGCCGGATGCGCAATCGGATGCGCCGCGGGCGACAATACTTCGAGCCCCAGGAGCGGCCCCAGGAACAGCGCCAGAAACGCGCCGATCACGCCTTGCGAAATCAGCGTGAACAGCACCAGCGGATCCTCGCGCGAGCGCAGTTTTGCAAAATTCCAGCCGCGCGTCAGTGGCTTCTCCGCGACTTGCGGTTTGTACTGGCTCGCATTTTTGCCGTCCCGTTTGACGTAGACCAGCGGCATGCTGTCGGTGCGCCGCATCTCTCGGGGCAGCTCGACCGTTTGCTGGAAACGAATGTTCGGATGCGTGATGTCCGGATCGGGAAACCCGGGAATGGCAAGCTTGTTCTGCACGCGGTTTTTGGGCGGCGTTTCGATTACGCCGAAGTCGAGCGCGCCGGCAAGACACGCGGCGGCGCAGGCAGGCTTGAGCCCGACTTCGAGCCGATCGACGCACATATTGCATTTCGAAACTTCACCCTTGACCGGATCGAGCTGCGGCGCATTGTACGGGCACACCCAGGTGCAATAGCCGCAACCGAAACAGATGTCGGGGTCCTGCAGCACCGCGCCGTACTCCGCGAACTTGGTATAGGCGCGCGTCGGACAGCCTTTCAGACAAACCGGATCGTCGCAGTGGTTGCACGCCATCGAAATATTGACGCGCTTGAAATCGGGATAGCTTCCGCCTTCGACATAGCCGACCGAGCGGAAGCTGATATGCGCGGGCAAATCGTTCTTTTCCGAACACGCGGCTTCGCAGGCATGGCAGCCGATGCAGTTGTCGGCGGTGAAATGGAATCCGTGCTGTTTATAGCGGTCGGGATTCGCGCCTATGCCTTCGTCATTATTGATCCTGAGACTCGTTCCCGCGAGCGGATCGTCTTCGCGCACGAGCCGGATCGGCTTGCCGTGCTGATTGACTTCGATGCCATTCGCGGGCGGCAGGAAAGCGTAGCCGGGTTCTTCGAGGCGGACTTTAAACACGATCGTGTCCCAGGAAGTAATTCGGTTCGGTTTCAATTGGGCCATGTCGTTCCGGCGAAAGCGGGAATCCAGTGGCTTTGGTCGAACGAGGCTGGATCCCCGCCTGTGCGGGAATGACGAAGGGGCGGTTTGGTCCGCGCGATGCCGGAATGACCATTTTTTCAATAACTCCGCGCCGCGACATTCGCCGCAGCCGCCGCCAATTGATCGGTCGCAGGTTCGATCTTGACCGCGCACTGCTTGAACGCCGGCTGCCGCGAATAAGGATCGAGCAGCCCCAGGGTCAGCCGATTCACGCATTCGTGGAAATGAAACGGAATGAACACCATGTCGTGCGGCACGCGATGCGTGAGCTGCACGAGCACGACTGCGTAGCCGCGCCTCGAAATCAGCCGCGCGTAGGTCATGTGGCCGATGCCGAGTTCCTGCGCCGAATCGGGATTCATTTCCATGTACGGCGTCGGGCTGAATTTGTTGACGTTGCCGATCTTGCCGGTCCGCGTGCGCGTATGAAAATGCTCGACCACGCGGCCGCTGTTGAGCCAGAACGGGAACTGCTTGTCGGGCCGCTCGTTGTTGTCGACGAACGGCAGGGGTATCAGCTTTGCTTTGCCGTCTGGATGCTGGAATATGCCGTCGGTATAAAGGCGCGGCGCGCCCGTCTCGTCGCCCTCGGGACACGGCCATTGCATGCCGCGCTGCTTTTCGATTCTGTCGTGCGTCATGCCCGAATAATCGAGCATGCGCCCCTTCGACAGCTCGCGCATTTCATCGAACACCTCGGCCGGCGTTTCGGGAAAGCGCATCTTGCGCCCCTGCTCGAAGCGTTTTGCGAGCTCGTTGAAAATCCATAAATCGGGTTTGGAATCGCCGTGCGGTTCCATGACTTTGCGCACGAGATTCACGCGCCGTTCGGTATTGGTGAACACGCCTTCCTTCTCGCCCCAGAGCGCTGCCGGGAGAAAAACGTGCGCGTACTTTGTCGTTTCGACGTCGGCATACGCGTCCTGCACGACCAGAAATTCGAGGTTTTGCAGCGTCTTCTTGATGCGCGGAATATTCGGCATCGAGGTCATCGGATTGGTCGCTACCAGCCACAGCGCCCTGATCTGGCCGGTTTCCATTGCCGGGAAAATATCGGTCATGAACAGGCCGCGCTGCTTCGGGAAAAATTCGGGGTCGATGCCCCAGAATTTGCCTATCGTTTCGCGATCCTTTTCTTTTTCGAGCGCGCGATAACCGGGCAAACCCGAGCACGACGACCATTCGCGCGTACCCATCGCATTACACTGGCCGGTGATCGAGAGCGACGTGCCGCCGGACTTGCCGATATTGCCGGTGATCAGATTCAGACTATTGATCGCGACCACGCCATCCGAGCCGTGCGTGCTCTGGTTTATGCCCATGGTCCAGATCGACATCGCGGCATTGGCTTTGGCGTAGACGCGGGCGACGTGCCGGATTGTGTCTTCGTCGATGCCGCAAATGCCTGCCGCGGTCGTGGGATCGTAAAGCGCCACGAGCTTGGCGAATTCGTCGAAACCGCTGGTATGCGCAGCTATATACGCCTGGTCTTGCAGGCCTTCTTTCAGGATCACGTGCGCCAGGGAATTCAGCAGAACCAGATCGGTGCCCGGCGTGATCGGCAAATGGATGTCGGCCATTTGCGCGAACATGGTAACGCGCGGGTCGACGACGATGACCGGGAACTTGCGCTCTTCGAGCGCCATTTTGAGCCGCCAGTAAATGATCGGATGCTGCTCGGGGAGATTCGAGCCGAACGCGAGCAGGCATTCGGTATGGCTGAAATCGTCATAGCAGCCCGGCGGGCCGTCGGAGCCGAACGAGCGCTTGTAGCCAGACACCGCCGAGGCCATGCACAAGGTGGTGTTGCCGTCGTAGTTGTTGGTGCCGATGACGCCACGCGTGAGTTTGCCGAGCGTGTAGAACTCTTCGGTCAAAATCTGGCCGGTCGAGACGATGGCGAGGCTGTCACGTCCGTATTTTTGCTGAATGCGTTTGAATTCGGCCGCAGTATGGTCGAGCGCCTCATCCCAGCCCGTTTCGCGATAGGCGTCGATCGCTTTTTCGCGCAGCAGCGGTTTTGTGCCGCGATTGGCCGAGGTGAACAGCTCGTGCTCGAATATGCCTTTGATGCAGAGCTTGCCGCGATTGACATCGGCGTCAGCGACACCGCGTGCCGCCACCGCCTTGCCTGCCTTGTTAAGGCCGACTTCGATCGAACAGCCGGTCGAGCAATAGCCGCACGTCGTGTATTTCCAGTCGACGACGCCCTTGTCGGCGATTTTGATCGGGTTTTTCTTGCTGCGTCCGAATAGCATTTTTTCCTCAGGTTTCAGCGATGCGAAAGCAGGCTGTCATGCCTCCAGCATCTCGAACTCGCGCTTATCCACCCCCGCTGCGCGTTCTTTCCAGGGATCGGGTATCCCTTCCAGCGCGTACTTGAGCCGGGCGTGCAACGCTTTTCGTCCCTCGTGGTCCTCGACGATTTTCTGCTTCACATAATCGAGCCCGACGCGTGCGACGTAATGCACGGTGCGATCGAGATAACGCGCTTCTTCGCGATAAAGCTGGATGAATGCGCTCGCGTATTCGAGTACTTCATCGTGGGTTTTGACTTTGCACAGAAACTGCGCGACTTCGGTTTTGATGCCGCCGTTGCCGGCGACATAGATTTCCCAGCCCGAATCGACGCCGATGACGCCGACATCCTTGATTCCCGATTCGGCGCAGTTGCGCGGGCAGCCCGAAACCGCGAGCTTGACCTTGTGCGGCGCGTACATCTTCCACATTTCTTTTTCGAGCGCGATGCCCATATTGGTCGAATCCTGCACGCCGAAGCGGCACCATTCCGACCCGACGCAGGTTTTCACGGTGCGCAGCGCTTTGGCGTAGGCATGGCCCGAGGGCATGTCGAGATCGCGCCAGACATTCGGCAAATCCTCTTTTTTGACGCCGAGCAGATCGATGCGCTGACCACCGGTGACTTTCACCGTCGGGATCTGGTATTTGTCGACGACATCGGCGATGCGCCGCAAATCGGCGGCCGTCGTGTTGCCGCCGAACATGCGCGGCACGACCGAGAACGTGCCGTCCTTCTGAATGTTGGCGTGCGCGCGCTCGTTGATGAAACGCGACTGGTTGTCGTCCTCGGCTTCGTGCGGCCAGGTCGAGATCAGATAATAATTGAGCGCCGGGCGGCAAGAAGCACAACCGCTCGCTGTTTGCCAGTTCAGGAATTCGCGCGTTTGCGGAATCGTCAGCAGTTTTTCGTCGCGGATCGCTTTGCGCACTTCTTCGTGCGTGAGTTCGGTGCAGCCGCACATCGCTTTGCGCAAATTCGCAGCCGGCTGGTAAGCGCCGCCGACGGTCGAGGCAAGCAGTTGTTCGACGAGCCCGGTGCACGAGCCGCACGACGAAGAAGCTTTCGTGTGCTTGCGCACGTCGTCGAGCGTGAACAAACCTTTTTCCTTGATGGCGGTGATGATGGTCCCTTTGCACACGCCGTTGCAGCCGCACACTTCGGCGCTATCGGCCATCGCCGATGCCTTGCTTTGCCCCTGGTGTCCGAGATTGCCGAGATGCGATTCACCGAACAGCAACTGATCGCGGATTTCGTGGATATCCTGCCGATCGCGCAGCAACTGGAAATACCATGAGCCGTCGACTGTGTCGCCGTACAAAACGCTGCCGATCAATTTGTTGTCGCGGATCACGAGTTTCTTGTAGATGCCCGCGAATGGATCGGACATCACGATCTCTTCGGTCGTATCGCCGCCGCTGAAGTCACCGGCTGAAAAAAGATCGATGCCGGTTACTTTGAGCTTGGTCGACATCACCGAACCCGCGTAAAGTTCGATACCCATATGCGCCAGATGATTCGCGCACACCTTGGCCATTTCGAACAAGGGCGCAACCAGCCCGTAAGCGACACCGCGATGCGATACGCACTCGCCGACAGCGTAAATGCGCGGATCGTACGTCTGCATGGTGTCGTTGACGACAATGCCGCGATTGCAATAGAGGCCGGTCGATTGCGCGAGATCGCTGTTCGGGCGTATGCCGACCGCCATGACGACGAGATCGGCGGCAAGCTCGCGGCCATCCTTGAATTTAACTGCCTTGACGCGGCTATTGTCGCCGACGATTTCGCTGGTCTGCGTTTTCAGCAGAAACTGCAAGCCTTTCGCTTCGAGCGATTTCTGCAGCATGCCGGCCGCGACCTTGTCGAGCTGCCGCTCCATCAGCCAGTCCATTAAATGCACGACGGTCACGTTCATGCCGCGCAGCTTCAGGCCGTTCGCTGCTTCGAGGCCAAGCAAGCCACCACCGATGACGACGGCATGTTTGTACTGCGCTGCCGCTGCGATCATCGCATCGGTGTCGTGGATGTCGCGATAGGTAATCACACCGTCGAGAGCCACGCCCGGGATCGGCAGGATGAACGGATTCGAGCCTGTCGCGAGCAGCAATCGGTCATACGGTTCTTCGGTGCCGTCGGCAGCGATCACCTTGCGCGCGATGCGATCGATCTTGACGACCTTCTTGTTGAGATGCAGACGGATATTGTTAGCGGCGTACCAATCGACATCGTTCAGCATGATGTCCTTGATCGTCATTTCGCCGGCGAGCACCGGAGACAACAAGATGCGGTTGTAATTGGCGTGCGGCTCCGCGCCGAACGCCGTGATGTCGTACAGGTCGGGTGCGATCTTCAGCAGCTCTTCGAGCGTGCGCACGCCGGCCATGCCATTGCCGACCATCACGAGTTTCAGTTTTTTCATAGCGTTATCCACGGCGCTCGCGCTTCGGCTCGAAAACCAGCTTGTCATTTCCGCGCACGCGGGAATCCAGCGATTCGAAACATGCCGCAGCAGTCTGCGCCGCAAGCCTGGCGACCTCCCCGATGACGACGATCGCCGGGCTGCCCAGCCCCGCGTTCGCAACCGCTGTGGGCAGACTGCGCAAATCCGAAATAACGCTGCGCTGCGACGGCAAGGTTGCGTTCTGGACCATCGCAGCCGGTGTCCGGGACGGCATTCCCGCGGCAAGCAGCTCGGCGACTATCATCGCCAGACGCGACGCGCCCATGTAGATGACGAGCGTGGTCCCGCCTTGCGCCAGCGCTTTCCAATTCGGCTCCGCGCCGTTTCTGGTATGACCGGTGAGCAAAGTCACGCCGCGCGCGCAATCGCGATGTGTAACCGGAATGCCGAGCGCCGCAGCCGCCGCCATACCCGATGTGATGCCCGAGATGACTTCAGCTTCGACACCAGCCGCGCGCAGCGCCTGGACTTCTTCGCCACCGCGTCCGAATACGAAAGGATCGCCGCCCTTGACGCGCGCAACGATGCGTCCCGCGCCGGCTTCGCCTATCATCAGGCGCTCGATGAAGGCTTGGGGCGTGGAAGCACAGCCTCCGCGCTTGCCGACTTCGACGACGCGCGCATCGGCGCGCACGAATTGGAGCACCTCGCGATTGACGAGATCGTCGATCAGTACGACATCGGCGATGCCGAGCGCGCGCACCGCCTTTAGCGTCAGTAGTTCGATGTCGCCGGGGCCGGCGCCAACCAAATAGACTTTTCCTGTTTTCATCTTGCTCGCCGTGGTTGCTCCAGACTCCGGTTTCGCAAGCTCCATACCATCTGTAGATATTCTTTCCGTTCAATGATTTGGTTCGACGGATGGGTTCCGGCCGCTGCGCGCATGCTTGGATATGGTGCACTGCAAACCGATGCTTGCCTTGCTATGGTGCGCGGGGACGCCAGCGTCTCGCGGAATCAGGCGCAGAACGCGGCAACCGACAGAATCGCCGCTGATGGGATTACGCCGCCGGGCACATTTGTTTCCGGTACAGGAATTCGAGCACCGCGGTGCGCAGCTCGTGATAGCGATAATCACTGGCATGGGCCAAGCGGTCCCGAGGCCGCGGCAGATCGACGCTGACGATATCGCCGACCACGGCTGCCGGGCCATTGGTCAGCATCACAATGCGGTCCGACAGTAACACCGCCTCGTCGACATCGTGCGTCACCATGACCACGGTGCTGCGGGTTTTGGCGACGATGTCCATCAACTCGTCCTGCAAATGGGCGCGGGTCAAGGCATCGAGCGCACCGAACGGCTCGTCCAGCAACAGGATTTTCGGCTGCATGGCGAAAGCGCGCGCGATGCCGACGCGCTGCTTCATGCCGCCGGAGATTTCGTGCGGATGCTTGTTCTCGGCGGGGGCGAGATGCACGAGTTCGAGCGCCGCGCGCGTGCGGTCCCTGAGCTGCGCCTTGGGCTCACTCCCGCCGAATACGCGCTCGACGGCGAGATAAATGTTGTCGAAGCAGGTCATCCACGGCAGCAGCGAATGGTTCTGGAAGACCACCGCGCGATCCGGCCCCGGCCCGGCGACTTCGCGGCCATTGACGAATACGTTGCCGCGCGTCGGCATGACGAGGCCTGCGATCAGGTTGAGCAGCGTCGATTTGCCGCAACCGGAATGGCCGATCAAGGTCACGAATTCGCCCTGGGTCACCGTCAGGTCGATGCCGCGCAGCGCCTGAAACAAACCTTTTTTGGTGTAGAACGCAACGTCGGCGTTCTCGATTTGCACGAGCTTTTCCATAGCGATCTCCTAGCGATATTCGAAGCGTCGGGCCAACAGCAGCAGCGCCTGCTCCAGCAGCAGCCCGACGATGCCGACCACGAAAATGGCGATGATGATGTGCTCGACGTTCAGGTTGTTCCACTCGTCCCACACCCAGAAGCCGATGCCGACGCCGCCGGTCAGCATTTCGGCGGCCACGATCACGAGCCAGGCGACGCCTATGGAAAGCCGCACGCCCGTCATCATGTACGGCAGCGCCGCCGGAAACAGGATTTTGGTGAACACTTTCCATTCGGAAAGATTCAAGACCTTGGCGACGTTCATGTAGTCCTGCGGAATTTGCCTGACGCCGACCGCGGTGTTGATAATCATCGGCCAGATCGCGGAAACAAAGATCACCCAGATCGCCGCGGGACCGGCCGCCTTGAATACGAGCAAGCCGATCGGCAGCCACGCCAACGGAGAAACCGGCCGCAGCAGGCTGATGATAGGCGCCGCCATGTCGGATAGAAACTTGAAGCGGCCGATCATGAAGCCAAGCGGAATGCCGACCAGCGCCGCCAGCCCGAAGCCTACGGCGACTCTTTGCAAAGACCCCAGGATGTTCCAGCCTATGCCCTGATCGTTCGGCCCTTTGACGTAAAACGGATCGCTGAACAGAATCAGCGCCGCTTCCCAGGTTTTCGCCGGATTTGGCAGCGTGCTTATCTGCGCTATCAGCGCCCAGATTCCGATAAAGACAATCAGCCCCAGCGCGACGGGCATCATCGCGCGCAACGCGGCCGCGAGGCTGGCTAATGCGCGCGAAGCCGGCGGCGCCGGGCTTTCACCGGGCGTTGCCGGGGCTCCGGTCTGATCCGCGCTGGAGGCCGCGGACCTGGCTGGACGCGGACGGCGGGCGTCGTCGCCGAGCTCGAACTTACGCAAGCTCACTATTCTGATACGTCCGCCGGACGGAGTTGTCGCGAGTTTCATGATTTCCTCTCGATCGTTCTGTTTGAGAGTTACGTTTAAACCCTGACGGCAAAACTGCCGGCGTATTTCTTCGGATCCTTGCCGTCCCAGACGACGCCGTCGATCAGTTTCGCCGAGCGCATCAAATCCGGCGGTATCGGCGCCTTGACCTGGCTTGCGGCTTCCTTGTAAAGCGCGACCTGGTTAACCTTGTTGGCAACCGCGAGGTAGTCGACGTCGTCCTTGAGCAGGCCCCAGCGCTTGTGCTGGGTCAGGAACCACATGCCGTCGGACAGGTAAGGGAAATTCACCGCGCCGTCGTTGTAGAACTTCATGTAGTTCGGGTCGTCCCATTTCTTGCCGATGCCGTTATCGTATTTGCCGACCAGCCGCTGATCGATCACATCGACCGGGCAATTGACATAGGATTTGTCGGCGATGATCTCGGCGACCTTGCGCCGATTGGCCATGGCGTCGATGAACTTCGAGGCGTCGAGGATCGCCATCATCATCGCCCGCGTCGTGTTCGGATTTTTCTGCACGAATTCGGCGGTCGTTCCCAGCACCTTCTCAGGATGGTCTTTCCAGATGCCTTGCGTGGTCTCGGCAGTGAAACCGATCTTGTCGTAAATCGCGCGATTGCCCCAGGGCTCGCCGACGCAGAAGCCGTCCATATTGCCGACGCGCATATTCGCCACCATTTGCGGCGGGGGCACGACGATATTCTTGACGTCCCGGAACGGATGGATATCGTGCGCCGCCAGCCAGTAGTAAATCCACATCGCGTGCGTTCCGGTCGGGAAAGTCTGCGCGAACGTGTAGTCGCGCTTTTCGGTGGTCACCAGTTTTTTCAGCGATCCGCCATCGCTCACGCCTTTGTCCCTGAGCTGATTGGAAAGCGTGATCGCCTGGCCGTTGTGGTTCAGGTTCATCAGCACCGCCATGTCCTTCTTCGGCCCGCCAATGCCGAGTTGCACACCATAGATCAGCCCATACAGCACATGGGCGGCGTCGAGCTCTCCGTTGACCAGCTTGTCGCGCACCGAAGCCCACGACGCTTCCTTGCTAGGCGTGATCTTGATTCCGTACTTCTCGTCGAACCTCATCACCGACGCGATCACGACCGACGCGCAATCGGTGAGCGGAATGAAGCCGATTTTGACTTCCTTTTTTTCCGGGGCGTCGGAACCCGCGGCCCACGCGCCATAACCGAGCGGGCTCGCCAGCATGGCCGCGCCGCCTGCTGCCGCCGCCTGCTTCAGAAATTTCCGCCGCTGTGGCGAACCTGGCGCAATACGTTTTTGCTGCGGTTTTTGTTGCGTCATCGCTGCATCCTCCGCTCTATTCGTTTCCAATAAGCGTTCCAATAAAAAAGGCGCCGTTCGCGCGAGTTTTCTCGCCGAAGGACGCCTTTGTCCGGTTGGGCCATCGTTAGCCCGATTTACTGCACTTCAAATCATCTTCGCAGGCCGCGCTTTTGCCTCGGCCTCGCTTTCATTCTTCTCCGTAGCACACCTCGTGCCCGCCCTGACCAGCAAGATGACACGCTGATCTTGTTCTGTTTTTTGGTACCGTCAGGAAAATCGTATTGCGATGCAACGCACGGTAGTGGTGCGAAAAAAATCAGTTGCGCTCCAGATTGGGTATTTTGCCGCGAGTGCTTGCAACGTTCCGTGGCCAGAGCAAATCGTCTACGGCGATGATGCGCGCGGCGACTTCGCCCATGCGCAGGTTTTTATCCATCGCTTCCTTGCGCAAAGCCCGGAAAGCGTCCTCCTCGCTGATCCCGCGCAGCTTCATCAGCATCCCTTTGGCGCGCTCGATCAATTTGCGCTCGTCGAGCTTGTCCTGCGCCAGGGCGAGCTTACGCTGCAGAACCCGCGATTCGTTGAAGCGCGCGGTTGCGACATCGATGACAGGATTCAAACGCTCGGGCGAGAAACCGCCGATCACATACGCGTCGACGCCGGCGCCGATCGCCGCCTGAATGCGTGCGCGGCTCGCGTCTTGGGTAAAGACGACGAGTGGGCAAGGCCGGCGACGATGCAGTTCAGCCAACAGCGCCAACGCGGCATCGTCCAGCGCATCGACGGCTACGATGATCAGATCGAAATCGCTCGCTTCGCCCAGGCGCGATAGATCGGCAAACGAAGTCAGCGCGGCAGCCAGCCGATGGCCGGCTTTTTCAATCGCGGCCAGAAGCGGCGCGCTTGCAGCGGGCGCGCTGATCAGCAAGATGGATTTCAAGACAGGTACCGCCCGCTCAAGCCGCGACACGGCGGCGCGTTGCGGATGCGCCGGCGACGGCTTTCGCCTGCTCGAAGTCGTCGCTATGACCCGAGGCAAACAGGCAACAGGCGATCTGGTCGAGCAGCGGCGACGGTAACGGCGCCTCTCCATCGAGCGCCGCGCCTATCCAGACCGCAGTCGCTTCGGCATCGATCGCAGCCGGCAATTGCGCCAAATCCTGGTGCGGCGCGGTCTCCTCCATGTCGAACAGATTGCGACTGCCGGCCGCATCGAAGTATTCGATAGACCGCCGCCGTTTCGGATTCGCGTAGGCTTCGCCTTCGGTGCCGCGGGAGAGCAGCGCGCGGCCGCCATTCTCGGCGACATCATTGGCGTCGGAAAGAGCCGCGACCACGACGGTCGCGCCAAGGAACGCGCGCATCTTCTCAAGATAGGCGGGGTGCGAAACCGACACCAGCCGCACGCTCGCGCCGTGGAACGGATCGATCAGCTTGGCGACGCTGTGCGCGCTATTTCGAACGCCGAGCCTCGCACGCCGGGCAAGCAGCGCATCGAGCCCGGCGCACAAAACCGCCGTCGGCGCGAACGCGATGCGCGTCGTCTCCAGCGCACGCTGCACGTGTTCGATCGAATCGCACGGCTGGATGCCGAGCCGGCTGAAAATCTCGGCGCTGGACACGCGTCCATTGCCGTTGACCAGGCCGTGCACAAGCACCGGAACGCCGAAGCGCGCCAGCGCCAGCGCGAGCAGCGGCGTCAGATTGGCCTGGCGGCGCGCGCCGTTGTACGTCGGGATCACGATCGGGCGCGGCGCGCCAGCGGGCGCTTGCAAATGGGCAATGCGTTCCTGTGCGGCCACATGAAAGCCGCACAGTTCGCTCAGCGATTCGGTCTTCATGCGCAGCGCGATCAGAATCGCGCCGAGCTCAAGATCGGGCACTTCGCCGTCCAGCATTGCGCGATACAAAACATGCGCATCGACTTCTGCGAGATCGCGGCTGCCATGCGCGCCCCGTCCGATCTCGCGAATCAGCGAGGCGAGATTCATGGCAACGGCTGATCGCGCAGGATGCGCGGCGCCAGATAAAGCGCGCACGCCGCGAGCCCGGCGCCCGGATGCAGGCTCGCTGCGCACAGGCGCCTGGAGTCGGCCCCGCCGCCACAACAGCAAATCGAATGGATTGCGTTCATGCCGCTGGTTTTAGCAATGCCTGTGCCTAAACCAAAAGGTTCATTGCCATTCCCTATCAAGGAGTGAGCGCGACAGGCGGCATGTCGCCGGTGCGTACTTATGGTGCGACGCGGAATGAAAGAGCGCGAAGCTGGTGCGTACGAAGAGCCGGTTGGTTTTCCCGCCCAAGCGCGCGTCCAAGACAACGTCATAAGCATCCGTGATCTAACGTTATCAGGCTGACATCGCGATAAATTCCGCGAGCACTGCGTTCCACGCTTCGGCGAGATTTTTCCGGTTGTAGCCTCCGCCGCCGAAACCCATGATGCGGCCGCCGGCAGTGCGCTCGGCCAGCAAACACAAGCGGCGCGCCGCGTGCGCATGGGCCGCCTTGCTGTAGTTCAGGTGCGCGAGCGGATCGCCCGCCAATGAATCGGCGCCGCATTGAAACAGGAAAAATTCCGGCTCGTATGCGGTCAGCAGCGCTTCCGCTTTTTCCCATGCCGCAAAAAACTCTTTGTCGCCGGCGCCAGGCCGCAGCGGGACGTTCAGCTTCGTGCCTTTGGCTTTGCCGACGCCGGTTTCGTCGGCGCCGCCGCTTCCCGGATAAAGATAACGACCATCTTCATGAATGTCGGCGATGATCAATTCCGGATCGTCCTGATACGGATAAAAAACGCCGTCGCCGTGATGCACGTCGATATCGATATAGGCAATGCGTTTGACGCGATGCTGCGCGCGCAGGGTTTCGATCACGACGCCGATGTCGTTGAATACGCAAAAGCCGGCCGCCGCATCGGGGCGCGCGTGATGCAAGCCGCCGATGGGCTGGAACGTGCGCGCGCAACCGCGCGCCTCGTTCGCCATAATGCGCGCCAGCCCCGCAAGCGCTGCGCCGACCACCGCCGCGGCCGCCTCATAGACGCCGGCGAAAGCCGGTGTATCGCCGCTGTCGATGAAACCGAGGCCGGTATCGGAAAGCATCCGCACACGGTCGAGATAGCGCGGCGTATGAAATCGCTCGAGCTCGCTTCGCGTGGCGACACCGCCTTCGCACTGGGCTACCTTGCGAGATAAACCCTGACGCTCGGTTTCAAGCCAGAATGCCCGCTGGCGATCGGTTCCGAACGGATGGCCGTCCGGAAAGCCGTAACTTGCGAGCGCGTCGCTGATATAGAGGCAGACCTTGCTCATAACGGATTTCTACAGGGATCGTGGGAACAAGCTAGGCGCGGTGCGCCGGCCTGTCAACGACTGAGGCCGCAGCGATCATCTTTGGCCTGGGGCCTGATACCAAAGTCATATTTAAAATCCTCGCGGCAACGGCAATAATGTCTGATGATGCGTTAGCGCGCACGGATGGCGTGATGAGCACATCCGCCAATCGGGGGCATGTATTCCGCTCGAATGGCCGCAATTATTCGCAGGTAAGTCTGAATTCCTGATGCGCCGGCTTCTGACCATTTTCGTAGGCTTGCTACTCACTGCCGCGACATCGGCGATGGCGGAGCCGCGGAGCGTGCTGGTCGTGCTCAGCGAAAACGCAGGCGCTTACCGCGAAGCCGCTGACGCCCTTGTCGCAGCTCTGGAAAAAGACAACTCCCGCCCGCAGGCGCTGGTTCGCATCGTTCCGCTATCTGCGCTGGCGCGCGAAGCCGAGCGGTCTACCCCCGGCCTGATCGTCCCGGTTGGAACGCGCGCAGCGCAGGCGGTCGCGGCGCTGGAATCGCCAGCGCCCGTGCTGAATACGCTGATCCCGAGCCAGGTTCACAGG
>JACDAM010000065.1 GCA_013695435.1 Burkholderiales bacterium
TCAGTCCTCGGGAGCTGGTCCCGGGGCGCGCTGCTGGGGGTCTTCGCAATGGGCTGCCTGCTCTGGTATCGAAGCCCCCACAAGTCGGCGATAACCATCGCTGCCGCGCTGTTCCTGCTGATGGCGATTCCCGCGATGCCCGAAAGCTGGACGGACCGGATGCGGACGATCGAGACCTATGAAACGGAAAGCTCCGCAATGGGCCGGATCATCGCCTGGGAGACGGCTTTTAATATCGCCAAGGACAAGTTCCCCATAGCAGGCGGGTTAGAATGGCAGAGTCTTGCGACATCGGCCAGGTACTCGCCAAATCCTTCTGTTGAACTCGTCGCCCATAGCATCTATTTCCAAGTCCTGGGCAGTCAAGGGTTCATAGGTCTGGGGTTTTTCCTGCTTTTCTGGTGGCTCGTTTGGCGGCAATGCGCCTCGATCAGGCGCGACACCCGCGACGACCCTGATCTTCGCTGGGCCTATTCGCTCGCCTCGATGACGCAGGTGGGACTCGTTGGCTATGCGGTCGGCGGAGCCTTCCTCGACCTCGCCTTCTGGGACTTGCCGTATTACCTTTTCGCCGCGGTCGGCACGACGCAATACATCATTCGCGAGCACCTAGCCCTTCGATCAGAGGGCTCCGCCGTCGAACCCGCGCCACGAGAAGCGCATGCAATGACAGGACGGACTCTTGGCGCCCCGCCCAGCGGCAGACAAGCCTAACGCGCAGTACAACGTCGCGCGGCCGGATTCGCTGGCGATTCGCGTCACCGCGATGATGCGCCGGAGGATGTACGAGCGGTTTCTAGCGGTCAGCGGTCTTGCCGCCACAGAAACCGTCATCGACGTGGGCGTGACGAGTGACCGGGGGTACGTGTCTTCAAACTACCTCGAGGCGTGGTATCCGCACAAGGACAAACTGATCGCGGCGGGGATGGATGATGCAGGCTTCCTCGAGAAGGAATTCCCGGGCGTGCGCTTCTTGTTCGCAAACGGTAAGGCACTGCCATTCGCCGAGGGCGCGTTCGATGTAGTGCACTCGAGCGCTGTAGTCGAACATGTCGGGAGTCTTGCCGAGCAGGCACACTTCATAGGCGAACTCTACCGGGTGGCGCGTCGGCTTGTGTGCATCACAACGCCCAACCGCTGGTTTCCCGTGGAAGTGCACACTAGTTTGCCCTTGATCCACTGGCTCCCCGCGGCGAAATTCCGGGCGGTGCTACGTACCATCGGATTGCCATTCTTCGCGGAGGCAGAACTTGAACCTGCTGGGGGCCTCCGAATTGCGAGAGATTTGCCGGGGACTCGGGATAACAGGCGAAAGGGTCGATCGTGTGCGTCTGTGCGGATGGACGTCGAACCTGATGTTGTTCCTGTCGAAAGGCTAAAGGCAATGCCCGGCAGCCCCGAGCCGGGCCACTCGCAGTTGAAGCGCGTGATCGGCATGCTTTTCAAGGCGGGGTTGAGTTCCTCCTCATCTGGTGGGTTAGCGCGTCGATCGACATCGGACGCCTCCGAACCACCATCGCCGATTTGCAGCCGGGTTCCGTCGCGCTGGCTGCACTCCTGATGGTCCTGCAGACGGCCATCATTGGCTGGCGCTGGCATCGAATCGTACGGTTCCTCGGGGGCAGCTTGCCGCCTGTAAAGGCGATTCACTGGGTATTCGAAGGGCTTTTTTTCAGCCAGACGCTACCGACCTCCGTCGGAGGTGACGTGGTCCGAATATGGAATCTCCATCGCCATGGGAGTGCTCCCGGAGTGGCGTTTAGCGTGGCGATCGAGCGCGGCACGGGGGTTGTGCTTTTGGGGTTGCTCGTCACTCTGTGCCTGCCCACAGTCTGGATCTCCTTAAGTGACCCGTTGCTTCGTGCTGCGCTGTTGGCCGTGGGTCCCTGCCTGCTCGCCGGGCTGGTGTTTGTCGCTGGCGGCTACAAATCGCTTGTCAAATGGTTGCCCGGTCCAGCGCGTTACGGGGTCAGCGTGGCGAACGCGTGGGTGGATTTCTGGACGGTGCCCATACTCTGGAATCTTGATCGGGTGACGCCCGGCTGGCTGGGATCGCCACTCGCCGCGGTGTGGTGGGTCGAGCACAAACTGCTGCGGATGGCAAACGCCGCCTTCGTCATGCTGGTGTTTCTGGTGCTGATCTCGCGTCGCGTGCGCCTGCGCGTGAAGTGGGACCTGGACCTGACTGCAATCAGCGCGCTGATCCTGCTTTCTTCGATCCTACAGGCCCTCGCCGACCAGGGTGCGAGCTCGCGTTATGCGGTGACCATTCAGGCGCTCGTGGTGGTCGTGGTGATGGTGGCGTGGCTGCGGTTTCGTGAAGAACGCCCGCAAGCGGCGGCAGCGTGAATCGGCGCCGATTTCTCAGGACCCTGATCTCGAGTCCGCTTGCAGCCTTCACGGCTCGGGGGAGCGAGAGTCAGGACATGCCGGTCGGGATCCTGGAACGAATCCCGCGTCCCATTGTGACCTTCACGGCAGGACAGCGGGGCTTGTTCGACGTGTCGCGTTACGTGACGAATCATAAGCCGGGGGTGACGAAAGTCCGACTTCGCGCAAACGTCTATAGCGATGGCACTGCGGCAACGCGGAACGCGGCGTATGTGCCCTTCCAGAGCCAGTTTCCCGAGTACTCGTTCGGCTACCCGATGCTGCACTACGACGGCAGCGCGTTCCCGGCAAGCGACTCCGGCGCTTCCGCGGCTCGGGTTCAAATCGAGGCCACCGACACGGAATTTGGCGACTCCGGATCAGCGGTCGCTTCAAGCATTGCCTACATCCACGTCGATTCCGCGCCGGCCAGGATCAAACATGGGCTCGAGGAATGGAGTTCCTTCGATGCGCTGACCCGCGCAGTACGTGGGGACGCAGCCCCGGGGAGCGCGCCCAGCGGCCGGACCGATCTCATCGGCAAGACATTCGAGATCACCCCCGGAATGTTTTCAGGCTCGACCAGGGCTGCGGCGACGATCCAGTTTCCATGCACGATCAAGGCCCTCGATCCAAACAACCGCCCGGTATTCCGAAACACGAGCGGCGAGCGTGACATCATCCAAGTCCACGCGATCGACGTCGCGCCGATCGACGGGGAGGTCGTCCTGCAGGATCTCGTGATTCGCGACAACCGTGGTTGGTACAACACCGGAGAGGCTGGTGTGCGCATCAAAGACCGGTTCGCGGGGCGTTCGGTACGCGTCGAACGATGCGAGTTCGCCCGCTGTCAGAACGCCGTCTCGGGCGGCGCCAAGGGGCAGACCTTGCGGATTTATGACTGCAGGGTCGTGGACTGCGGCTACGATGATCAGGCGCACTCGTTCTATGTTTCGCCGGAGTGGCTCGAATTTTTCGGCAATGTCGTCAGCTACTCGCCGGGGAACAGACTCGCCCGCGCTCACCAGTTGAAGACCCGCGCACTGAACGCGAAGATTTTCGGCAACAAATTCCTGATGAATGACTGCGCGGCCTCGTATCTCATCGATATCTCGAACGGCGGTGACTACGAGATCGGCGGGAACGTGTTTCAGTACGGGCCTGCGTCGGATAATCGCAACGCGACGCTCGTCGCTTTCGCACCGGAGGGCTCGGGGGCCGACTATGGCCCGCCACCCTACGTGTTTTCCCCGGGACGGCGGTTCAGGCTGACTGCCCGCAACAACACGATGATTTCCGATTTCGCGGCGATCAGCGGCTTTTTCGTCATCGACAACCGGCTCGGTCCGCGCGCCGAAGGCGGTACGGCAGCCACATTCCCCGATCCGCTGGTGCTCGAGGACAACGTTTATCAGAGCGTCGGTCCGCGGTCGCTCGTGATTAAGCGTGATCGCGCGGCCGGCGCCACGGACGATGCTGATCTGTCTTCGAGTTATTCGAACAACTCCCTTTTGGTGAAAGCCGAATTCGCCGGTGACGAGCCGCATCGGTTCACTCCGAAATCTCCGATCCCGAACACGGCCGGGCGCTACGCCACGCGTCGCTTCACCGGGGCGACCTATCTTGGGACGGGCAGCGCTGCGCATGTGTTCGCGACGCGGGGCGCTGTCTGATCGCCCTTTGCTTTCGCAACCGATTCGGGGAACAGTCCGACAGCCAGCAGGGCCGAACAGCTTCGCCGATTCTCGTTAGGTTTTCGCACACACGCGGCTGACCTTGGGAAACAGACTCTTCGGACCGGACAGCCTACGCAGGTCGATCAGCCAGCTGACGTAGAGCATCACGAAAGCGACAGCTATCTGTTGTGTAGGAATGGAGTAGCGTCCGTTCTCGCTGTACTCGAACAGCGCCTGGAAGATGGCGAACCAGAACACGCTTCCTCCAGTCAGCAGGAGCGCCAGTAAACGGCGGTCGGCGACGATCGCACTGACGCATCGCCTGGCAGCGCGCACCGCCACCTGCAGGATAAGCAACGTGACCGCTAGCACGAGCGCCAAGTTCGCGAGCCGGATCAGCGGTTGCTCGACGCGCCAGAGGGCTTCCATGGCGGTTGCGAGACTTGGGGCCCGAATGGCTTCCGGTCGCCAATAGTTGGGTGCTGACCAATAACTTAGCCACGCCTTGAAGACGCTCTTCGCGTACAGATCCGGGTAACGCCAAAACAAGTCCAGGGAAAGCTTCTGCAATTCTTTCGATAACTCGATCTGGGATAGCCCGGTTGCAGCTTTCAGTTCGTCCAATGCATAGAAAATGGTGACGTACTGCTCGCCGCCGCGGTGCGCCTGCGCCTCGGGACTCGTCACAACCGCCGCGCGGTGGCGGAGATAAATGTCCCGAATGATGACGTAACGCGGGTTCGCGTACTCGATGAACGCCCCGCTATGGTTCATCAAACCCAAGCCGAGCCGGGTACTCAGCCCGAACTGTCCAACCGTCGCCGCATTTACGACCATCCACCCGACGATTGGAAGGCACACCGCGCCTAGGTAGACCCCGGCACGGGCGAATCGTGCTTGCTGCGTTTGCAGAAGAGCCACGACTGCGTAGACCGGGACCAGAGCCACGTAACCAGGGCGAGCGAGGGCGGTCGCGGCAACCAATAATCCGAGCACCACTGTGCTACCCACTCCCCCGCCGCGCGTCAGCATCGTGACGCCGACGTACAGCGATGCCACCGCCAGAACCCCGGTCAGGTGCTCCGAAAGGATGTTGGCTTCCATGAACAGCTGGTTAAGGAGCACCGTGGGTACCAGACCCACCAAAATCGCCAGTCCGTAGCTGCGCTTGAACTCGAGTGCCGTGAGAAATAGTAGAACGCTTGCGGCGATGCCTAACAGCGCCTGGATCAGATAGATTCCGCGCGCATTCAGACCCCCCAGAACCATGAGGAGGGGATATAACGGCGTCCTGTCGCCGTCATAGGCACGCAGATCCAGGCTCGCGATCTGTTGAGCCAACAACATGTAGGTCCCGGTATCAGGGTAAATAACCGGCGGATAGATGACGAACAGGATCAGCCGAATCAAAGCGCCGAAACCCACGAGGCCGGCGACGGCCCAGCACATTTCGCGAGGGAGGAGCGATCCCAAAGTTTTTCTCCATTGTCGCTGCGGTACCCGCTACCTCGCGCGAAAGACGACGTGACGTGAGACCAGAAAATTGAACGAGAGCGCAGCGATCGAGCCGCAGGCAATGCCTAGGACGATCTGCATCGGAGCAGCGCCCAATACGTGAATCCAGATCAGATAGACCCCGACGTTGATCAGCGCCCCGAGGGCAGTGAACGTCAAATAGGGGAGCCAGGACGCCTTAGCGGACGACCGGAAGGTATAACGGCGGTTTAAGTGCCAAGTCACCGTGGCGGCGACAATGAATGCCACGATCCGGCCGGTAGTCGGGCCGGACTGAATGACTTCCGTCATGGCCAGCGTAATCGCAGCGTCGACCAAGAATCCGAGCGTGCCGACCGCGCAAAACCTGAGAAATGTCACCTGCGCTCATTCCAGCGGCCGGAACGCTGCGCGTGGGAACTGAAGGTAGATGAGTCGCTTTATCTCGTGCCGTCCGCGGGTGACGGTTTCGAGAACCAGGCCGACGCCGATGGAGAGAAAAGCGAGGATCATGATTCCGGTGGCCAGGATGGCCGTGGGGAAGCGAGGCACGAGACCCGTACGCAGCCACTCGAGGACGACGGGTATGCCGAGTGCCATCGAAAGGAGTGCGAGCAGGGCGGCCAGGATGCCGAAGAACTGAAATGGTTTCTCATGTTTGGACAGCGCTAGGATGAGACGGAGTATGCGAAATCCATCTCGGTAGGTCGAAAGCTTGCTCGTAGAGCCTGCCGGTCTCGCGCCGTACGGTGTCTCCATTTCTGTCACAGGCATGTTGAGTTCAAGGGCGTGCACCGTCAGCTCGGTCTCGATCTCAAACCCTTTTGAGAGCGCTGGAAATGACTTTACGAAGCGACGCGAAAAGACGCGATAACCGGAGAGAATGTCCGTGAATCGCTTGCCAAAGAGATAGGAGACAAATCCCGTCAGCATGGCGTTTCCGAAACGATGCCCGCGTCGGTACGCCTCCACCGCGTCGTGGACACGACACCCGACAACCATATCCAGGTTTTCGCGTTGGAGTCGCTCAATCATTGCCGGCGCGCTTTCGGCGCAGTAGGTCGCGTCACCGTCGACGAGAACGTAGACGTCCGCCTCTATGTCGGCGAACATTCGCCGCACGACATGACCCTTCCCCCGCTGCGGTTCGTGACGGACTTTGGCGCCTGCTGCGCGGGCCACATCGACGGTGTGATCGTCTGAATTGTTGTCGTACACAAAAATTTCGCCGTGCGGAAGGGCTTTCCGGAAATCTGTCACGACCTGGCCGATCGCCAATTCCTCGTTGTAGCAAGGAATGAGCAGGGCTACCCGCGGCTGCGTTAACACCTCGAGCTTCAAGCCGAGTTCGTCCTTTGTCGATCGCAATGGATAGGGACTCATCTGTGAGGCATCCAACTGTTCGAACTCCGCCAACTGTCGGCACGATCTTTGATTTCGATCGCCTAGTCTAGTGTCCTGTTCCGGAAATACCTTGCACAAAAGCGGACGAGAAACGGCGCGCTGCTTTGGCGCAAGCCTTGCCGATATTGGCGATAGCGGCTTTGTCTTGCTTCGCGTCGCGCACCGTTTTCGCCGCTTTTGCTTCTGCCGGAATCGTTTGCCTCATCGACCTTCGCAAGTTATCTCCGGAACAGGACACTAGCGCTAACCGTAATTTCCAGCTACGGAGAAGGCTAAGAAGCAAACAGCTTCATTTCGTTCAGCCTGGAATATGGCGCGACCCTACATAAAAATTCTACAGCAAACGAGCGACTTCGTCCCCGGCGGATAGTTTTGGAAAAGTTGTAAGACCAGCGCTGGGTCAGGCACCCGCTGAAACATCACGATCCGGCGTCCGCGCTCGTGGATCCTGCTTACGTACATGGATACGCCGACGCAGCAACAGATTGCCGATCGCGCGCGCCGCTCGGGACCGTCAAGGCCTGGATTCGACACGGGTCGATCGCGTTGAAGGAGTTGCGCTTTCCGCTTCGGTGAAATCGTTCGAAACCAGCCTCGAAATCACTGACGAACCGAGCTTGTGCGGGTTGCTGGAGGCAATGTCGCCGCGCGAACGAGCAGTTCCTCGAACAAGCGAGCGAGCTCCGCGGTCAGTGTCTTGCGGTCGAATCGTTGCAGCTCCGCGAGATCGGCCTTCTCATCGCCTAGCGTTCCCTCTGTCCATCTCCGGAAGCTGTTCGCGACCACGTTGTAGAGACCTTCACTATCTTCCGGCGAAATCGCCTGGCCTCCTCCGACGACGGACAATATTTCCTGGGTCGCACCCTGCGGAACAAGGGCGATGACCGGCTTTCCCGTTCGCAGATATTCGTAGAGTTTCGCGGGAACGAGTCCCGATGTGTCCGGCGAGAACTGGAGCAAGAGAAGCAAATCCGCGCGCGCAAGCTCACGCAGCGACTCGGCATAGGGAAGGCGTGGAACGAACT
>JACDAM010000066.1 GCA_013695435.1 Burkholderiales bacterium
GAATCAGCTTGAGCTATCCTCCTGGAAGCCTCCTCGCGCTTTTTGCGTATGGCCGGCGTGAGTACGATGATTATGGCGATGACGGCGAGCGCCAGCATCGCGCGTCATGCCCGAGTGCCCATACCTCGCACACCAGGACGACCTTTGCTATCCTCCGCCTTATTTCAAACTCGATGAAGGCAGCTAACCTCGAGCTTTCGGCAAGGAAAGCCTGCTGACGACGCGTCGCTGTGAGCGTCAGCTGGCAAACCAGGTTTCTTGAACCATGCCGCGGCGCCCAGTCGGGCAAAAGCTCAACCCGAAGGCCTGAGCCGGGACCTCGCCTCGCCTCGCGCCACTGGGCGGGCGCGCGCGGTCGATGTACTCGCAGATGGAAGCCTCGCCAATGTTGACTGTCGCTGTGCTGTTGTCCGGCCCGCACCGCCAAAGCATGCTCGAAACGGCCTTGGCCTCGATCCCCCTGGAGTCTGCTGCTTTGTCCCAAGTGCTGATTAGGCATCAGGGCGGTCCGTGGGATTGGGGAGGCGAGCTGCGCGAGCGGCTGGAGGCTCATCCCAAGGTTCGGATCGTCGAGTTTCCGGACAAGGTCGACTTCGCCCAAAGCTTCAACCGAACGCTGGACGCGATAGACACCCCTTGGGCGCTGATGCTTCCCGACGACGACTACCTGATCCGGCCCGCGGCGCAGGCCGGTTTCGAGACGGTCGCCGCCAATCCTGCGGCATCGAACTGCGGGTTCGTGGCGTTCGGCTGGTACCTCCTCAGGGACAACCGCTACCTGGCGAGCTACGTGAAGCGCCACGATCTGTTTTCGATGCTGCACTATGCGCCCAAGTTTTGCACCACCATGCTCAACCTGCGCCGCGTGCGCGAGCTCGGCGGTTTCGACCCAAACGTGGGCGGGTTGCTCGATTCAGCACTCTTCGCCCGACTCGCCTATGAGTACGACGCCCTGCTCGCGAAGACACCGATCGGTATCTACCGGCTACACTCGGGGCAAGAGTCGTTCCAGCGACTGCCCGTGCCCCAGGTCGAAGCGCTGCGCGACTTGCTCGTGGGTTACGCGCGCAATCCCGGCGAGCGCAAGGCGTTCGAGCGCCGGCTACCCGGCGCCACTTGGACTCGACCCAATCGTGCGACGGAACTGCTTCATGAGCTCAGCTTTCGACTGCGCAGCCAAGCCCGTCCTGCCGAAACCGACTGGCAGTTCGGCATGAGCAAGTGGTCGTCGCGGTAACATTCGGCCGTGTGCCACTGACCCTAGATTTCAGCCGCTGATGTGTTCCATTCCGCCACCCAAGGTTATAGACTCAGGCCGAGCGATCGCAGAATCAGCCTGCGCTGTCTTCCTGGAAAGCCTCTTCGCGCTTTTTGCGTATGGCCGGCGCGAGTACGATGATCATGGCTATGACGGCAAGCGCCAGCATGGCGGCGCTGATCGGGCGGGTCACGAACACAATGGGATCGCCCCGCGAAATCAGCAGCACGCGCCGCAAATATTCTTCCATCATGGGCCCGAGTATATAGCCGAGCAGCAGCGGCGCCGGCTCGCAGTCGAGCTTGACGAAAATGTAGCCGAGCAGCCCGAACAGCGCCATCAGGTAGATATCGAATTCGCGATTGTTCAGGCTGAATACGCCGATGGCCGTAAACACGAGAATCGCGGGAAAAAGCAGGTGGTACGGCACCGTGATGATTTTGACCCAGAGCCCGATCAGCGGCAGGTTCAAGACGATCAGGAACAGATTGCCGATCCACATCGAAACGATGATTCCCCAGAACAGCGCCGGCTGTTCCGTGACCACCGACGGCCCGGGTTGAATGCCCTGGATGATCATCGCGCCTATCATCAGCGCCATGACCGGATTCGACGGAATGCCGAGTGTCAGCATCGGGATAAACGAGGTCTGCGCGCCGGCGTTGTTGGCCGCTTCCGGTGCTGCCACGCCCTCGATCGCGCCTTTGCCGAACTGCGCCGAGTTTTTCGAAATCTTTTTTTCCAGCGAATAAGCGGCGAACGAGCCCATGATGGAGCCGCTGCCGGGCAGTATGCCGAGCGCTGAACCGATCGCGGTGCCGCGCAGGATCGGGCCAGCGATGCGTTTCAGATCCGCCTTGGTCGGCATCAGCCCGGTGATCGTTTTCACCGTCACCGCGCGCGTTTTTTCGTCCTCGAGATTGCGGATGATTTCAGCGATGCCGAATATACCCATCGCCACCACGACAAAGCTGATGCCGTCGGCAAGCTCCGGCAAATCGAAGGTATAACGCGCCATGCCGGAATTCACATCAGTGCCGACCAGGCCGAGCAGCAGCCCGAACACGACCATGCCGATGGCATGAAGCAAAGAACCGTGCGCGAGCACCACCGAGGCGACCAGGCCCAGCACGATCAGCGAAAAATACTCGGCCGGACCGAATTTGAGTCCAATCTCGGCCAGCGGCGGCGCAAAAACGGCCAGCAAAAAAGTAGCGACCGTGCCGGCGAAAAACGAACCGATCGCCGCGGTGGCGAGCGCCTTGCCGGCATTTCCCTGGCGCGCCATCTGGTAACCATCGATGGCGGTGACGACCGACGCCGCTTCGCCCGGCAGATTGACCAGAATCGCGGTGGTCGAGCCGCCGTATTGCGAACCGTAATAAATGCCGGCGAGCATGATCAAGGCGGAAACCGGCGGCAGCCCGAACGTGATCGGCAGCAGCATCGCGATCGTCGCCGTCGGACCTAGCCCGGGCAGCACGCCGATCAGCGTGCCGAGAAAGACGCCGATGAAGCAATACATCAGATTGGTCCAGGTCAGCGCCGCGTCGAGACCTATTCCGAGATTGCCGATTAGTTCCATTGTGTGGCTTTCCTCAGTCCATCATCAATTGCTGCTTATCCGCCGAACCAGGCGCCCAACACCGGCAGCGGAATGCCCAGGCCTTTCACAAATACCAGTACGCAGAACACGGTCAGTCCGACCGCGAGCGCCAGCGCCGACGGGAAACGGAATTTGATGCTGGCATAGGAGCTGATCAGCACCAAGAGCGGCAGCGCGATGGCCAATCCGGCATTGCGTACCAAAAAGCCGGTCAACAAGGTCGCGCCGAGCACCAGAGCCATTGCACGAAGCGCGAAAGTGCCGACCGGCTCGCCGCGCCGGATAAACGAGCGGAACAAAGAGACGATACCGATCAGGGTGAGCGCGCCCGCCAACACGCTGGGGAAATAACCGGGGCCCATCCTGAGGGCGGTGCCCATGCCGTAATCGCGGGCGAGAAAGATGGCGCTCAACCCGATGGCGATATAGATAAGCGCTGTCCAGAAATCCTTGGGATTGCGTATGAACGACGGCATGACCTTCTCCGTTGTCGGATCGTCGGCAGGCGCCCGGCAGCGAGCGTGCCGTGATCGCCTGCGGGGTCACTGCGCACTCAACCTGAGCCCTCAACCTTATGCAGCGGTTATGAGGTCGCCGCGGACGATCATGAAAAAGTGTTTGCCGCGCCGCGTGATTCGTCCGTGCGCTTCGTGAGGCAGACGCAAATTACCGCGCGCTCGATCAAGCGTCGATCAGTCGGCAAAAACGCCGGCGCTCTTGATGATGGGCGCCCACTTATCGATTTCGCTCTTCAGATGCGCGCGCAGCGCGTCCGGCGTCGCCAGCTTGGCCGGGACCGGTTCGGTGCCGAGTTCCGCGAAGCGTTCCTTGACGGCCTTATCCTTGAGCGCGACTTGCAACGCTTCGGTCAATTTGTCGATAACCGGTTTCGGCGTGCCTTTCGGCGCATACAGGCCATGCCAGACGCCGACCTGGAAATTGGGCAAACCGGCTTCAGCCGCAGTCGGCACATCCTGCAGCGAAGGAACGCGCTTCGCGGTTGTCACGGCGTACGCCTTGATCTTGCCGGCCTTGATTTGACTCGTCGTATTGGTGGTCTGGTCGCACATGAAATCGACTTGGCCGCCGAGCAGATCATTCATCGCCGGGCCGGTCCCTTTGTACGGCACCGTGGTGACATCCGTGTCGATCGCCGTCATGAACAACATGCCGCACAGGTGCGAAGCCGCGCCGAGGCCGGCATTGGCGTAAGTCACCTTGTCCTTGTTTGCCTTAACATAGGCGATCAGCTCTTTGAGGTTCTTGGCCGGAAAATCCTTTCGCGCCACCAGCGTCATCGGAACATCGGTCACGAGCCCGATCGGCGCGAAATCCTCGATCGCCTTGTAGGGCAGCTTGCGATACAGCGCGGGCGCCGTCGCCTGGCCGATATGATGCAGAAAAATCGTATAGCCATCGTTCGGCGCGCGCGCTACCCGGCCCGCGCCCAGCGTTCCGCCGGCGCCCGCGACGTTTTCCACGATGATCTGCTGCTTCAGATGAGAGCCCATCGCCTGCGCGACCAGGCGCGCGACCGTATCGGTCGGCCCGCCGGCCGAGAACGGCACCACCATGGTGATGACTTTCGTCGGGTACTGCTGGGCGTGCGCGAAGGTCGTCAGCACCGCAGCCAGCAACCCGAGCAGCAAGGAACGGATTTTCATGATGTCTCCTTCGGTTATCGTTAATCGATTATTGTCCGGCCATTGTATGTAATGGCCACGGTCAACACCATAGCGCGATGTGCATAGCTGAAATGCGATTGAAACTTCGCCAGGCTCGGAGCCTGCCCTCAATGCTCACCGTTTTTACCCCATCGGGAGCGACGGTTTACTCCCTCCCCACTTGCCGGGGAGGGCGGGATGGGCCAAACGGCGACAGGCCAAAATTCCTGGTCCGATCGCGCCGGCTCATTTCCGCGCCGCGTATAAAAATCCGGCTCCTCATGGTATAAAACCGGTTGGCTTCCCGACCAAACAAACAACCCACCGGCTGCACTATTGAATCGCGGTTTCTATATCATTCTCGCGGCGCAATTTTTTTCCGCCCTCGCCGACAACGCGCTCTTGTTCGCCGCTATCGCGCTGCTTGCCGGGTTGTCCGCGCCGCCGTGGCAAATCCCGGTTCTGCAGCAATTCTTCGTGTTTTCGTACATCGTGCTGGCGCCCTTCGTCGGCCCGTTTGCCGATGCATTGCCCAAAGGCCGCGTGATGTTCGTAGCCAACACGGTCAAGCTGGCCGGCTGCGGCGCAATGCTCGCCGGCCTGCATCCGCTTTATGCGTACGGCATAGTCGGGATCGGCGCCGCGATGTACTCGCCTGCCAAATACGGCATTCTGACCGAGTATCTTCCGGGCAACCGGCTGGTCTGGGCCAATGGCTGGATGGAAGGATTGACCGTCGCCGCGATCATTCTTGGCGCGATCGTCGGCGGCCTGTTGCTCGCGCCGGAATTTGCCGCCCAGGTGCTGGCGCTGCACACGCCGGACGCCGGCCGGGCCATCAAGTCGGCGCCTGAAATCGCCATCGCCGTCATTGTCGCGATCTATGTCATCGCGGCGATCTTCAATCTCTACATTCCGCGCGTAGCCCTCGACCACAAGCTGCCGAGCAAGCGCCTGACTTTCGTCCTGCACGATTTCTGGCACTGCTTCAAGCAGCTGTGGCGCGATCCGCTGGGCCAGGTTTCGCTCGCCGTGACGACCCTGTTCTGGGGCGCGGGCGCAACGTTGCGGCTCATCGTGCTGGCATGGGCGATGCTGGCGCTGAATTTCGATCTCGAACAAGCGACGCAACTGACCGCGGTGGTCGCAGTGGGGATCGCGATCGGCTCGATGATCGCCGCAAAATTCGTCAATCTGGAAAAAGCGGTGCGCGTGCTGCCGATCGGCATCGCCATGGGTGCGGTCGTGATCGCGATGGTGTTCGTGACCGATTGGCGCATCGCGATCTTGTTGCTGATGATCATAGGCGGCATCGCCGGTTTTTTCGTGGTGCCGATGAACGCGCTGCTCCAGCACCGCGGCCACTTGCTGATGGGGGCAGGCCACTCGATTGCCGTGCAAAACTTCAACGAGAATCTGAGTATCCTGCTGATGCTCGGCGCTTATGCGCTGATGATCAGGGCCGATCTGGCGATCTCCACCATCATGGTTTTGTTCGGACTGTTCATGAGTGCGGTGATGATGTATCTGTGTCGCAAACACTGGCACGATCAGGATTGAAGGCCGTGGATCGGTCGGGACTCCATCGCGGTTCTTCCTCGCAAGCTGGGAATCCAGAAATTGCATCATCCAGCGATAGCTTGTAACGACTCTGGATTCCCGCTTGCGCGGGAACGACAACGTACAGAGGGCTTGAATTTCCGATACCCGATACCTGTTCCCGCCCTAAAGAATAACCGTCTCATCCGGCAGTTCGTTTTTGCCTCCCGGGCGGGCAGGAAAATGCCGGCGGAGTTCCGCGCTAACTTCCCTGATACCGACGATCACGCCAGCTTCGAAATCGCCGCGCCGAAAGCTTTGTTCCATGTCGGCGCAGATCGCTTTCCAGCGTGCCGCGCCGACGTGCCGATCGATGCCGCGATCGGCGACGATCTCGAAATCGTGATCGGCCAGCAGCAGATAAATCAGCACGCCGTTGTTCTGTTCGGTATCCCACACGCGCAGTTGCGCAAACGCGTCGATCGCGCGTTGGCGCGCGCTGACGCCGGCAAACAGCGGCGCGATGTCAAGGGCGGCTTCGACGGCAAAGCGCAGTTCGCCATCGTGTTCCGCTTCGCCTTCCCTGATCGCCTGTTCGATCGTCGCGAATGCGCCGGGCGCCAGCGTTTTGCGGATCAGCCGATCCGTCGTTGTGAGGTGACGCAACGCGCGTTTTAACGAAGTCGCCATCAGCTTGCTCACCAGCGGCCGGTCGCGCCGCCGCCGCCGAACGAGCCCCCCCCGCCGCCGAATCCTCCTCCCCCAAAACCGCCTCCGCCGCCGCTGCCCCAACCCCCGCCGCCGCTCCACACGCCGGGCAATGCGCCGGAGGTCAGTCCGCGCCGGCTGCCGCCGAGCAAAGTCGCGATAAACGCGATCACGGCACCGACGATCGCGATGAATACGCCGCCGGCGATCAGCCATGCGAGAAAGCCCACGCCGGCACCGGTTGCCGCGGCGCCCGGCAGCCGCCCGAGCATCCCGCGCAGGAACGCGCCGGCAAACGTGGCGCCGACCAGGGCTATGACGAAAACCGATTCCAAGCCTGCACCGCGGCGACCGCCGCCCTGCCCGCGTGCTTGCCTGGGTTCCGGCGGCGGCAACGGTTCGCCCTCGATGACCTTGATCATGCTGTCGACGCCGGCGCCGATGCCGCCGTAAAAATCACCGGCGCGGAACTGCGGAACGATGATGTCGTCGGTGATCCGATTCGCTGTCGCGTCGTTCAGCGCGCCTTCGAGGCCGCGGCCGACTTCGATGCGCACCGCGCGATCGTTTTTCGCTACCAGCAGCAGCGCGCCGTCGTCGGCCTTTTCGCGGCCGAGCTTCCATGCATCGACGACACGGATCGCATATTGCTCGATTGCTTCGGGCGCAGTGGTCGGCACCAGCAGCACCGCGATCTGACTGCCTTTGGCGGCTTCGAACGCCTGCAGCTTCGTTTCCAGCGCCGCGCGCTGTTCGCCCGTCAGCGTTCCGGTCAGATCGGTCACTCGGCTTGCGAGCTTGGGAACAGCGACTTGCGCCGAGCAGACGTTGATGGCAACCATCAAGGTCAGGATCAGCGCCAGAATCAGCCGCGCTGGCCAACCCGGCTGGCCCTGCACCCAATGGTGAATGGCGGCGCGCAATTTCACTGCGTCGTCGCCGGCGCCCTTGCGCCATCTGGCGCCGGTGCGGGAGCATTCGCCGGGGGAGGCAGCATCGGCGCGGGACCTGGCGCCGAGGTTGCGGGAGGGGTTGGCGCGGGGGAAGCGGGCGCCGGCGCGGGCGCACCGAAATCAACCGTCGGCGGCGCCGCGATCGCTCTTTCGTTTTCGACCGTGAAGCTCGGCTTGACATCGTGGCCGAATATCATTGCCGTCAGATTGGTCGGGAACGAGCGCACGATCACGTTGTAATTTTGCACGGACTCGATATAGCGGTTGCGCGCCACTGCAATGCGGTTTTCGGTGCCTTCGAGCTGCGCCTGCAGATCGCGGAAATTGGCGTCCGACTTCAACTGCGGATAATTTTCCGCGACGACGAGCAGCCGCGACAACGCCGAACTCAATTCGCCCTGCGCCTGCTGAAAACGCTGAAACGCCTGCGGATCGTTGATCAGTTCCGGGCTCGCCTGCACGCTGCCGACACGCGCCCGCGCATTGGTCACGCCGAGCAGCACGTCTTTTTCCTGAGCCGCGAAACCCTTGACCGTGTTGACCAGGTTCGGCACCAGGTCGGCGCGGCGCTGATATTGATTCAATACCTCGGCCCAGCTCGCGCGGATTTGTTCGTCGGTCGTCTGCAGCTTGTTGTAGCCGCAGCCGCTCAGGGCCAGAAGGGCCAACACCGTCAGCAGCGCCAGCTTTGGATTCAGTCGGTTTCGCATCGTCGTTCCTCGGGTTAATATCAGTTTCGAATAAATCATAGATTGCGACTCAAGCCGCGATCGCAAGAGCAGCGTAAAACGGGAAGTCGCGTGCTGCCGCGGAATAGATCCCTCCCGTTTGACGGGAAGTGCGCCTTTCCCGCGATTATCTTCCGGCTCAATTCGCAACGGCGTTCAATTGCTGCATGGTCGCGCGTGCGAAACACAGATCGGCCCACGCTTTCGCCTTGTCGGGCAATGTGCGCAGCAAATACGCCGGATGGTAAGTCACGATCAGTGGAATGCCGCCGACACGATGCACGCGGCCGCGCACGCTGGCGATGCTGACGTCCTTGCCGAGCAGATTGACGGCCGCGACTTTGCCGAGCGCCACGATCAACTTCGGCTTGATCAGCGCGATCTGGCGCGCCAGGTACGGCTCACAGGTTTCCGCCTCGCTGCGCTCCGGGTTGCGATTGCCCGGCGGACGGCACTTGACGACGTTGGCGATATACACATTACGACCGCGCTGCAATTTGATCGCCGCCAGCATATTGTCGAGCAGCTTGCCGGCCTGGCCGACGAAAGGCTCGCCGCGCGCATCCTCCTCGGCGCCCGGTCCTTCGCCGATGAACAGCCAATCGGCGCGCTCGTCGCCGACGCCGAACACGGTCTGCGTGCGGGTGCGGGCCAAGGGACACGCGGTGCAGCGGGCGACATCGTGTTTCAGTTCCGGCCATTCCATAGCCAGAATGCGGACGCGCCTGTCGCCGTCGGGCAAAAGCGCGGCGGGCGATTTTACCGGCAGCCGCTGATCCGGCGTCGCAGCGGCCATGGGATGACGGCGGGGTTCCGCCGCAGGCTCGAATCCCTTCGCCGACGCGCGTTCGGCACCGTCGCCGGCATTCCCGGCAGCCGGATCGGTGGTTTGTTCCCCGGCAAGACTTGCGCTTACGGTTTGCGCCGGCCGCAAACGCCATTCCGTGATGCCCATTTCTTTCAGGATCAACGCGCGCCGATCTTTCACAGCGGCAGGCCCATGACGATTGCATCTTCACGGCCGCCTTTGGCCGGATAATAACCGCGCCGCAGCGCGATGCGCCGGAAGCCGAAACGATCGTACATCACGCGCCCAACGTGGTTCGACGGCCGGACTTCGAGCAGCAACACCTGCGAGCGGCATTCGCGCGCGGTGTCGATAAACGAATCGAGCAGCATGCTGCCCCAGCCGCGTCGCTGATAAGCGGCGGCAACTGTCAGATTCAACAGATGCGCCTCGTCGACCGCCACCAGCAAAATGCCGTAAGCGATGATCATCGCATCGGCTTCCATGACGCGGCAGCTGTATCCGGCGCTCAGCGAATCGCGGAAATTGCCGCGCGTCCAGGGAAATTCGTAGGTCTCACGCTCGATCGTCGCAATGGTCTCGACGTCGCGCGCTCGCATCGGCCGCAACTCGGGAAAAGTTTTGAATAATGCGCTCATCGTTCGGAATGCCTGGCGACGGCCTGCGGCGGCAACAGATCGTTCGTCATTTCAACTGCGTTCGGTAAGCGTCAAAGCAACCTTATTGCGAATGTACAAAGGCGCAGCCAAAGCGGCGCCCCGCCCCCCTCCCCGACTGAAGTCGGCGGCTGCCAGTGTGGCGATGGCAGTCGCTTGCGGATAACTATCGGCGTAGACGTGCGCGAGCTGTCCGGAATAGCGCGTGCCAAGCGCCGCGCTGTGGACAGCGAAGCCGCTGCCGCATCCGACCCAGTCATCGCCAGACACGCCGGGCGCCTGCGACGCCTTGTACAAGCCCGGCTCGCTACGAGTCAGCCACTGGCCGTCACGCTTTTCATAAGCCGCGTGGTAAACCTCGCCCATGCGCGCATCGAGACACGCGATCACGCGCACCGCCGGCTTGCCTTCAACGGTAGCCGCTTCAGCCAGCGCGAGCAAGGTGCTTATACCCGCGACCGGAAGCCCGGCGCCGAAAGCCAATCCCTGCGCGACGCCGCAGGCGATACGCAAACCCGTGAACGATCCGGGCCCGGCGCTAAACGCGATGCCGTCGAGCGCCGGCAGACTCGCGCCGCGTTGCTTGAGCAGCGCATCGATCATCGGCAACAGCAATTCGGAATGGCGCTGGCCGGCGAGCACCGCGTCCCCGCTCAACTCGTCGCCGCGCAGCAATGCGACGGAGCAGTTTTCAGTGGAAGTATCGAAAGCGAGAATGTTCATGAAGTTGGCCAGAGCCGCCGCGCGGATATGGAATTATATTTCAATCCTCGCCCGGCGCGGACGCCGGGCGCTGCCCATATATCCTGATCGCGTCACCCTGCACCGGCGTATTTC
>JACDAM010000067.1 GCA_013695435.1 Burkholderiales bacterium
AGCCGGCGGGAACCCGACCGCCAACGAGAGGCAGTAGAATACGCGGCGCGAATTCAGCGGTACGACCGGCAATTGTTAGCATTGGTTTAGGGGCAAGAATAAGGGCAAGCGATAACATGCAGCTTAAGGGATTGCTGATCGGTGATCCGGTCACGTACCAAACGCCCAGCCCGGCAGGCGGCGTGCAAATGGAAACATTCATTCCTTGGACGCTGGTTAAACGCGGTGTGAGGAGACAAGTCATTACGCCCATCGATGCGCCAGAGCAGTTTCAGGTCGAGGCAACGGTGGAGCGACGCGAACGCAAGGCAGCGCAGGACACGCCGTTGATCCGGGCGCTGGGGTTGGCGCATCACTGGCAGCGCCTGCTCGACGACGGAAAAGTGCGAACCATCAGCGACATTGCTCAAATGGAAAATGTGGACGTCACGCTGGTGCAACGGCACTGACTGCAGGCGCTTACCAGCAAACTGCCGCCTGGCGGCTTTGTTGTGTCTGTCGTCTATTTTTTTGTTTTCGGTCGCCAAAGACAATAGCGCTCTGGATGCGCGCGTAGCGGTCAGCATGAGTCTGAGCTTTGCAAAGTCTCGCACGGTGTAGCTTGCTGTCAAGCGGGGTTAATTCTTGGGTGGGTTTCTTCGCCGAACCACCACAGCAGCGCACCGGACAAGAACATCGAAAGGGCAACGAACCAGAAAGCAGCCTCCATCTGTCCACTGAAATGGGCGGTCAAGCCAAGCCCCAGCGCGCCGATTCCGTATCCCAGATCGCGCCAGAAGCGGTAGATGCCGATAGCCGAACCACGCCAATCGGGATGAGAAATATCGGCCACCGCTGCAGAGAGGTTGGGATAGAGTAGTGCCATGCCGAAGCCGGAAATCGCCGCGGAGAGAGTCCACCACGCCACGCCACTACCCAGCATCATCATTGCCACGCCTGCACCGCAGATCCACATACCCCACAGGTTGGGGTGATGGCGTCCAATGGTGTCCGACAGGCGTCCGGTGAAAAGCTGCGATCCACCCCAGACGAAACCATAGACCCCAATGATCCAGCCCACGTTAGGCAGGCTGACACCCTGCCGGTAAAGGAACACAGGATAAAAGACCCACACTAGGGCGTCGACGAACTTTTCGACCAGTCCAGCTTGGCTGATGGCCGCCAAGCGTCGGTCGCGCCAGGACATGAGCGCGAAAATTTCCCAAGTGCCCGGTTGCGGGGAAATATTCGTTGGATAGCGGGGCATGGAATGCGAAGTAGTGCCACGGTGTCGGGCGGCATCAGCTTTTGCCCAGGGCAAGGTGTCCTTGACCCACAACTGTGTGAGAAAAAGGGCCAGTCCGATGACGATGAGACCAAATGCGAGCAACCCCTCGCGTGCGCCAAGCACGGTCGCAAGATAGGCGGTAACGATGCCTGCGAGCGCGACGCCGAGGTAGCCCGCAAACTCATTGAGGCCGATGGTGAGCCCGCGCTCGTTGAGTTGCGTGATGTCGAGTTTGGAAGTCTGGGTCATAGACCAAGTCAGCCCCTGATTGATTCCGAGTAGCACGGTTGCCAGAACGATCCAATTCCAATTGGGGGCGTACCAGACCATCAGCGGGATGGGCACTGCTACCGCCCATCCGATCAACAGCACCTGTTTGCGACCAATTCGTTCAGAAAGACGCCCCGCGACAAAGTTCATGGCACCCTTAACGATCCCGAATGCCACCACGAACGAGGTGAGCAGTACGAAAGAGTTCTTCGGTACGCCGAACTCCGATTCGGCCAACGCGGGCACTACGGTGCGCATCATGCCGATGGTTAGACCGACGAGAAGCACCTGCAGCAGTTGGTGCAGGAATTGGTCAAGGTTGGCGCGAATGCCGTGCTGAAGGTTCATGGGTTCGCCGTCCGCTCAGGTCGCGATGTTGGCGGCGATAATGCGATCCATATCTGCTGGTCGCGAGGGAATGGAAGCGGTCAAGTGATCGATGAAGGTAGCTTTGTCCATCATCAGCGCGGCATTCCAGCGCTTCTCGAAACCGATCGTCGAAGATGGTTTGCCAGACAGACCTGCTCCGCAAGCGCTGCCTGCCTGATGGCCTGGGAAGATTTCCAGTTCATTGGGCAGCGTCAGCAGCTTCGTATGCAGGCTGTCGTATAGCACGTCCGCCATTTCCACTTCTCGCCCCGCCAAGTCCGGACGGCCCACTGCGCCTACGAACAAGGTGTCCCCGGTGATTACGAACCAAGGAGCTTCGCCGCGACGTGCATCGGTGACAAGCAGGCAGACGCTGTCCGGGGTATGGCCCGGCGTGTGCAGCACCGTCACCTTGACGTTGCCGATATCCAGCAACTGTCCGTCACGCAAGGGTTCAAAGTCATATTTCACCAAAGCCTGATCGGACTCGTGCAGACAATACGATGCGCCGACGCGCTGGGCCAACGTGCGCCCACCCGAGTAGTGATCCGCGTGAACGTGTGTGTCAATCACCCAGAGGATTTCGACCTGAGCTTTGCGGGCTTCCTCTACTAACCAGTCTTCGTCACCCGCGACGACGTCCACCGCGACGGCCTTGCCCAGACTCGCGCAGCCGAAAAAATAGGACAAGGACGAATCCTTGGTGGCAAGTTGCTTGAAAAACATCGCCGATGCCTCCTCAGAAAACCAAAACCTTGCTTGCCTCAACCCGTCCAGTCGGCGAGCTGCGCAAGCGTCGAACGCTTTGCACCTTCCATCATTTCCGACTCGGCCATGCCGCGTGCATCCATGCAAGTGCCGCATAACGCGACTTCGCCTTTGCGCAAAACCTTGTCTAGCATCAATTGAATGTTGTAGTCGCCTTCTGGGACTTTCTGCCCCGACTTGGCGCAGCCGACCGCATCGGCCATCAGAAAGACGTGAACGCGCTGATCGTCCTTGTTGGCGAGAGCACCGGCAAGACGCAGAGCGTTGTAGGCGCGCTCGTTACCGTAAGGAGCGTCGTTGAGAATAAAAAGTATGGAACTCATGTCTCTAGCTTTTCATTTGATGGTTGCTGTCAAGCCGTCGAAAATTACGGCGCACCATTTTGTTGATTAAAACGCTGTCAGTGGTCGGTTCATTTCTCGACCAACGCTTCGACCGGCAGTCCAGCCGCTCGCCACTCGCTGACGCCATCAAGGATCTTGCGTACCCGATAGCCCCTCGCTCCGAGCAAAGCCAATGCTTCGTCGGAAAGCAAACAGAAGGGGCCTCGGCAATACGCAACAATCTCTTTGTCGGCTGGTAGCTCCAAGAGCCGTTTTTCGATCTCGGCGACTGGCATTGAGCGGGCAAAGGGCAGGTGCGCTACCTCGTATTCGGCTTGCGGACGCACGTCGATGACGACGACGTCGCCGCGCCGCGCCTGCTCCAGTAGCACTTCACGGCTGACAGATGCAAGCTTGGCTGGATCGGCCACCATCTGATCCAGAGCCAGTCTTAGCTCCACCAAGTGCTCCTCAGCTACCTGTCGCAACATCACCCAAAGGCCAGCCACATCTTGACCTGTGAGTCGATAGATGACGTACTTGCCATCGCGCCGTGAGGAGACTAAGCGAGCGTCCTTCAATGCCTTCAAATGGGCGCTTGTGAGCTTGATGTCGACCGACAATTCGATAGATAGCGCCTCGACGGTTTTTTCCCCTTGCGCCAGCAACTCCAACAACTCTAGCCGCTTGGGACTGGAAACGGCCTTGCCTATGCGGGCGACTTGTTCGTACAGCAGATCTTTTAGGGTTCGCTTTTTCATTCCAACATTCTAACGATAAATAGAATATTGTGCAATGGTTAGAACGGTCTCTGTTCTCGGTCGCCTAACCAAGCAGACGTAATCGGACAATTGATGTTTCTTGTAGCCGAGAATTAAGAGAAAATGCGCGCCTGAAGTCATGTGCGAAACAAAAGCGGGTAACTTTGCGGGTATCAATTTCCCAGAAGTCACAATCTAGCAATGATAATCAAAGGCTTATCTGTTTTATGCTGCTGATGATCGACAATTACGATTCCTTCACCTTCAACCTGGTGCAGTATCTTGGTGAGCTGGGGCAGGAGGTCCGCGTCGTGCGCAACGATGAGGTCACGCTGGATGAAGTTGGCGCAATG
>JACDAM010000068.1 GCA_013695435.1 Burkholderiales bacterium
GCATACCTCATCCTGGCCCGCCCATTACCGGGGCGAAGGTCCCCAAGTCCAGTTAATCCAGTTCTACCCGCAAACCTCGAAGGACAAACGGGCTTAGCTGCAATACTCGTCGCTTAACAATTCGGATGGCCTTTTTGATGTTGACTGGCGGTAGTGGATCCGTAGACGGGGACGCAGCGGGAAGTTGCTCATCTTTCGGTTGACGCCGCGTGGATTGCGTCGGTCGCGGAGGGAGGCGACTCGCTCCTGCAGAATCTCCTCGAGCACGCTTTCATGAAACGCTTTCCGGTCTCCAGGGGGAATAGCGTGGAAGGCAGGGAGTTTGCGCCGCACTACAGAAGGCTCGGGACCCAGCGGTAGATCGGCTCGGCTCCTGCGACGCCGTCGAGACGGTATTCGATCACCCTCACGGTCAGTCCCTTAGTCTGGTGCCGTCTATCTTTCTCAGAGGGGTAGATACGCCTCAGATAAGAACCATAGGCCAGCCGCTTCTCGCAGGGCAGACGGATATCTTTCTTGATCCGCCAAATCAGCTGCGCCTCGGTGGCGAGTATTAAGGAGGTATTCGCTTCGCTGCGCCGCCGGGATGCGTGCCCGACCCGCACAGATAAAGGAAGATCTAACACTGCTTGCTGCGCTTCGCGAGCGTTATACAGTTGGCGCATGAGGCCAATCGAGGAAAAGAGGAACGAGCAATTTTATCGGCATCGGCGGACTTGTAATGTTCGTCGAACTGAGCGCAACGTTTGGACTCCTCGCGCTCCTCCATCCGCTTCAACGGCCATTTGGGCGGAGTTTTCGCGCTTGCCGGTGTTGAAGTCATTCCTGACGGTTCGAGACCAGGTCTCAGCGCACACGATTTGCTTTCCGTGGGACGTTGGCGGGACACCGCGGGACACAAACGAGAAAAACAGGCAACAAGCCAAAACAGTAGGCCTATGGTTTGATTGTTTTTAGTGTATTGCCGGTTATGCAGGTTTTCTTCTTTCCTGCGACTCATAATCCCTTGGTCGCTGGTTCGAGTCCAGCAAGGCCCACCACCGCAGCCCTGACTTCGCAACGGGCTGCTTGTGCCCTCTCGAACTCGGGCAGACCCATAACCCCTCCTTCGTCGCTGGTTCGAGTTCAGTAGGCGCACCGCCGCATCAAGATCGCATTTGAATCGAGTTCGAAACCAGGGCGCCGACTCTCCACGCTCTCGCGATCGTGTAGTTCCTTCCACGCTTCCCACGTTATTGCGCCCCACCCTTGACACCATTCAAGGCAGGTAAGTTATGCCAATGGCAATGCAAGGCATTTTGCGATAACCCGTTGTTTCCTGCCACGCGGTTTTTCACGAAGCTTCCGCTTTATCCGGTCTGCCCATTGATCGGAATGGTTCTTGCCAATCCCGCATTGCAAAGAATCGTATTCGAGAAAGAGTCGTGCAAAAGCAAACACTTATCGTCGAAGCCAATTCCGGGGAAGCAGAGCTCATGGGTGATCGACTGACAGGAACCTTCAATAAAAGGCCAGATGTGCCGCCCAGGGTAAGCGCTAGCATGTTCATCGGCGTGCTGCTGTGCCAGTTCGCTGCCTGCGCGGCGCTGCCGACGCAGAAGCAAGTGGCGCGGGAAGTCGCCACGTCTTCGTCAAAAATCGAAATCAGCGGCGACAAGAGAGAGCCGCAGCGCGAGCTGCTAAAGCAGGCAGGCGGCGACGAGACAACTCATCTCAAACGCTTTGTGCTGGCCGATCAGGCGATAGACAACGGGGTACTGTTTGCTGGGAATGAGGTAAAGCTGCTGATCAATGGGCCGGCCACCTACGGGGCCATGTTCGATGCCATTCGGAAGGCGAAGCGCACTATCCACCTCGAGACCTATACGCTAGCCGACGACGAGGTCGGCAGGCGGTTCGCCGAGGCGCTACTCGAACGCCGCGCCGCCGGTGTGACGGTCAAGGTGATCTATGACGCGGTCGGCAGCCTGACCAGCTCGGACGCATATTTCAACCGTTTGCGTTCTCACGGCGTCCAGGTGCGCGAATTCCGCCCCGTGGACGGCGTGGACGTTCTGGCTTTCTGGCGAGCCAACCAACGCGATCACCGGAAAATGCTGGTTGTAGACGCCAAGACAGCATTCATCGGCGGCATCAACATCAGCAGCGTTTATTCGAGCGGCTCGGGCTCTCTCGGCGAAAGAAAGGAAGACGGCGATAGCGAGTGGCGCGATACGCAGGTGCGCATCGACGGGCCGGCGGCAGCCAGAATTCAAGAGCTATTTCTGGCGACCTGGGTGAAGACAGGCGGGGCTGGCGCCGAATCGGATGTGCGCGCTCGCGCGCTGCCCAAACCCGTCGGTCATGACCTTGTCCGCGTGATTTCGACCACCGGCGGCGGAGACGATTATGGCATTTACAAGGCCTACCTCGCCGCGATCGCAGTTGCCCGCGAGCGCATCTGGATCACCCAGGCGTATTTTCTTCCGAACGATGAATTCCTCGGCGCTTTGAAAGACGCGGCGAAACGCGGTGTCGACGTTTGCATCCTGCTGCCGGGCTTTACCGATTCCAGAATCGTGCTGCAGGCTTCCCATTCCAACTATGAAGATTTACTGAAAGCCGGCATCAAACTTTACGAACGCGACGATCGTCTCTTGCATGCAAAGACAGCTGTGATAGATGGTCTGTGGTCGACGGTCGGATCGAGCAATCTGGATTACCGCAGTTTCGTGCATAACGGCGAAGCAAACGCCGTAATCTTCGGGCAGGAATTCGGCGGGCAGATGGATGCCTTGTTCCGCAGCGATCTGAAGCATGCGCATCAGGTCGAGCTCGCGCAATGGCAAAAGCGCTCCTTGTGGAAACGGTTCCAGGAACGATTCAGCGTTCTGTTTTATCACCTGATATAGCACGTCTCCCGCTCCCTTCAGTCAACCTCTGCCGGTATTCGGCCTTAACCAAACTGACACACCTCGCTAAGTACCTTGTTTTTAACCCCTGACATTGGATGAACACAATGAAAATATCCGCACTGATTGCAAGTCTATTCCTGACCATACCTTCCTTCGCTTATGGTGCCGACGCCGCCAAGGCCGACGCTGGGGGCGCCCCCTACAAGGCGAGCGAAGAGGGCAAGAAGGTCGACGAGAATACCTATAAGGGCTACTCGACGTACACGAGCGTCTGCGTATCTTGTCACGGCCGCGATGCCACAGGCGGAATGGGCGGCGGCGCGAACCTTGTCGAGGGGATGAAGAAGCTCTCCAAGGAAAATTTCAAGGAGACGGTGATGAACGGGCGCCCGGGAACGCTGATGGCCGGTTTCAAAACGGTTCCTGCGGTCGCTGATAACATCGACGGTCTCTTTGGATACCTGAAAGGCCGTTCGGATGGCAAGATCTGGGGCAAAAGCCTGGAAAAAATGCAGTAAGAAAATTAGCGCAACGATCTGCGGGGAGGCAGCGAAAAAGCCGGCATGGCAAGCCGGCTTTTATCGTCAGCGATGCAGGCAATTTAAACGGGAAATCGGATAGCGTAATCGACGCATCCCGTGTGGACTCTGTTTTCTATCCCCTATCCCTATTCCTATCCCCTACCTTGCAGGGCTGGCGATCTACGGACGTGACATTTACGCAAACGAATTCGCCATGGGCCGTACGAGTGCTGGCCGCGGCGTAATCCCAGCGTTCGATACGATAATGCTCATTCGCGCTGCCTGATTCGTGCCGGATCAGGTTCACCGAATTGGGAGCCTCGTGGCGCACCCGCGACGACACCGCGGTTCCTGCCTGGGCAATCCACAACCCGCGAGCCAGGTCGCCGTAACGATCGCTCAAGCGGGCGGCGAACGGCAGGTGAATATGGCCGCTCAGTATCAGATCGGCTCCCGCCTTCGCCCAAGAACGCACCGCGTCGCGCGCGCCATGCAGCAGATTCTTTTCGTCCCGCGCCCGCGTCACGTGAACCGGCTGATGGGTCACGACGATGCGTAACTGGCGGCTTTTGGCCAGAAGCAGCCGCTGTGCCACGTGGCGGATCTGATCGGGCGACACCTCGCCGTCCTTATGGCGATAGCGCCGCGTCGTCTTTATCCCAACCACGAGCAGATCGGCGGATTCGAACTGCGGATCGAGCGCCGCGCCGAACTGGCGCTGATAGTTTTTATAAGGCGTCAACGTGCGCGCGACGACGTTGTACAACGGGATGTCGTGGTTGCCGGCGAGTACCAGCTTAGGCGCCGGCAGCCGATCGACGAAGCGTCTGGCGGCTATGAATTGCGAACGCGTGGCGCGTTGCGTGACGTCGCCCGAAAGTACGACCAGATCGGGCATTTGCGCATTCGCGAGACGCAGTAACGCCTCGACGACCGCCGGCTGTTCGGTGCCGAAGTGCGTGTCTGAAATGTGCAGAACGGTACTCATGGCGCGTTCGCGTCGTTCGCTACATTCGACGATCCGAGGCTGGCGCTGGTGCCAGCAATTGCAGCGAAGGTCCCACGCGAAAACACAGCGGTGTGGCCAACGTCGTAATCTCGCCGTCGATCGCCACTTTGACCCGGCGACGGCCGGAAGGCAGCCAGGGCCGCACCGTCATGCGCTGGAAGGCGAAGCTGTACACATTATCCGAATCACCCAGTTTGCTCATCGCGCCGCGCAGCGCCAGCCCCAGCATGGCTATCGCGCCGATCGGCCGAACCGTGATGGCGGCCAATTCGCCGTGCGGCACAGCGCTGGCTTGCGCGATGCCGATCTGCTGCAACTGCAGGGGATTGTTGCCGACGAACAACGTCGGCGTGCGCAACGTGTTCTCGGTTCCGTCTTCGCGCGCGACGCTGAGAACGAGCTGGCGGTGCTCGCGCAGCAAAGTCATCAAGCCCGAACAGAAAGCGACGAAGCGGTGGCGGCCGAACTTCTGCTTGTCGGTTTCGCGACGCTCGAGCAATTCCGGGTACAGGCCTAGGCTGGCGTTGACCAGAAAAAGACGGTCGTTGATCAAGCCGACCTGAACCGGCTGAATACTGGCATCAAGCAACGCCCGCGTAGACTCCCCGGTATCCGACGAGATGCCGTGCGCGCGGCTGAAATAATTGAATGTGCCTTGCGGGATCACACCGAACGGCCGGTTTTTCCGCAGCGTCGCTTGCGCTACGGCATTGATCGTGCCGTCGCCACCGGCAGCCACGACCGCCCCTCTATTCTGCTCGGCCAAGCCGGCAGCGCGCTCGGCGATTTCGCCGAGTTTGCTGGGATCATCGACCACGAGCAGTTCGTAACGCTGGCCCGCCGCGTCGAGTATCTCGTTGACAGTCCTGGCGGCCGTTTCTGAATCGCGATCGCCTGAACCCATGTTCATTACGATATAAAGAGGATCGGTGCGCGCGAGGCGCGCAGGAGGCGTAGGAACGTTTTTTGTTTCGGGCATGAACGTGATGGCGTGGTTGGGTTGTTTTCGGCGATGATTTTGCGAGCAGACCTGTCAACAAATTAATTTTGATCGGTATCCGATAATGGCCCCGACCGTACGCGCCTGTAAAGCGCTGCGCCCGCGTTCGATTCGAGTCATCGAATGTTTCAATCAACGGGTGGGATCGATCGGTCAGTCCGGTCATCGCCATTTACTTCCCACGAGGAGTCGTCATGCCGCACAGTCGATGCACCCGCACATCCATTACTGCTTGCCGCCCTGACGCCGGGCGATGCGCCTCGTGCACTTCGCCCAGCGCACACTCGCTTGCCGGAGCCGGACCGAATGTATGACACCGGCAAGCGCCGATGCGCGATGAAAAGAAGCGGCACGCGAACCGCAAGCCGGTTGCGGCAGGCGCCCAATTCGATCAGCGCGCTTTGCAGCGCCGTCCTCGTGCTGATCCTGTTTTCATCTACAGCTTTCGCCGAGGAGCCCGCCGCGATCGATACTCCGGCAGCACAAGCGGGATCAGCCCGCCGCGCGATTGCAACGTATCCCGGCGCTGCGCCCATCACGTTTTCATCAGGCCTGAAACTCCCCCAAAACTCTCTCATTTTCGATCGACGAGCATTGTACGCGCAAAGCAACGCAGCGCCTGCGCACGCGGCCAACATCGAGCCCACGACTGCGATTCCAGCGTGGGGAAGCGAGAAAAGCTACCTCATTCCGGCACTCGAGATTCTTGGTTTCGACACGCTGCTGAATGCGTTCAACCGCGCCTATTTCGGATGCTGCGATTACAACACGAGTTTCTCCTCGATCAGGCGCAATCTGGGCCGGGAGTGGGTCGTCGACCGCGACAGCTTCAGCATCAACCAGATCGGCCATCCTTATCAGGGATCGATGTACCACGGCTTCGCACGAGCGTCCGGGCTCGGCTATTGGGAAAGCTCGGTCTATACTTTTGTCGGCAGCGCCTTATGGGAAATAGGCGGGGAAACGACGCCGCCATCGGAAAACGATCAGATCGCGTCCGGCATCGGCGGCAGTTTCCTCGGCGAAGCGCTGTTCCGCATGTCCAATCTCTGGCTCGAACAGGGTAGAGGATCGCGGTTCTGGCGTGAGATCGCTGCGGCGGCGATTTCGCCCCCGGTCGGCTTCAACCGTCTCGCCTCTGGCCAACGATTCGACGGGATATTCGCAAGCCGCGATGCCGAGTATTACAGCCGGGTGCAGTTCGGCGTGAATTCGGCAACACAAGACCAGCCCGGCACTGCGAGAGAGGCGAAACGCCATGAAGCAGTCGTCGACTTTGCGCTCGATTATGGTTTGCCCGGCAAGTCCGGTTATGCCTACAAGCGGCCTTTCGACTATTTCACCTTCCAGGGATCGCTATCGAGCGCGATCGGTCTGGAGAGTGTCATGACGCGCGGGCTTTTAATCGGAACCGACTACGAAGTCGGCAAAACATATCGCGGAATCTGGGGCCTTTACGGCAGTTACACCTACCTCGCGCCGCAGGTTTTTCGTCTTGCCAGCACAGCCGTATCTGTCGGCACAACCGCGGAATGGCGGCTATCCGATTCCATCGCGTTGCAGGGGACGGGTCTGGTTGGAGTCGGCTACGCTACCGTCAGTACCATAGGCGCCATCGAGGACGAACGGGCGAATAACTACGGCGTCGCCCCGCAGGCGGCGACAGCGTTGCGATTGATCGTCGGGGACAGGGTATCGCTCGATCTGACTGCCCGCGAATTCTTCATCAGCGACGTATCCTCCGGCAACCGCGATGGCAATGACAATGTCGTACGCGCGGATGCGTCGCTCACCTGGCGCATTTACCGCCAGCACGCAGTCTCCGTGAAATATCAGTTGTCCCGGCGCGACATCGGCTTTCCCGGCTTTGGCGATAGATCTCAGAGCAGAGGGACGCTCGGAATTTTCTATACGCTTCTGGGCCGCGACCGCTTCGGCACGGGCGATTGGCAATGAATGCGCGTTGCGGCTTCGCGACTGTTCTCGAGGGTTTGCTTCGTCAGCGGGTAACGCCCCGAGTGCGAGCCTCTGACCTTCGATTGCGGCCGGGATCGGCTTTCTGGGCGCGTCCTTCCAAGGGCGGTCGCGAACCTCGTGCGCCTGTTGGTTTATCGAGGCGCGCTAAGAGTTCGAGGCGTTGATACTGTGATCCCCTGGTTGTTTACAACCCCAGGTCGCTCAATCCAGGATGGTCGTCCGGGCGACGGCCCAGTGGCCACAGGAACTTGCGGTCGGACTCCTCGATCGGCAGATCGTTGATGCTCGCATAGCGGCGCATCATGAAGCCTTGCTCGTTGAACTCCCAGTTTTCATTGCCATAGCTTCGGAACCAGTGCCCGGAGTCGTCGTGCCACTCGTAGGCAAACCGCACCGCAATCCGAGCGCCGGCGCAGGCCCACAACTCCTTGATCAGCCGGTAGTCGAGCTCCCTGGCCCACTTGCGCTGGAGGAACTGACGCACCTGCTCGCGGCCGACGGGGAATTCGGCTCGGTTGCGCCAGCGGGTGTCCTCGGTGTAGACGAGCACGACGCGGTCGGGGTCGCGCGTGTTCCAGGCGTCCTCCGCCATGCGCACCTTGCGGGCCGCGGTATCCGGCGTGAACGGCGGAAGCGGCGGTTTGTTCTCCATGGTTGTCTCCTCGGGGCTTGTAGACAAGTCTGTCTACGCAATAGAGGGAGACTACCGAATGTGGACAGGTCTGTCTACAATGGCGATATGCAAGGTACCGATAGTGAAGTCATACACGATCTCCCGCCGCGCGAACGCATACTGCTGACCGCGCATGAGCTTTTTTACCGGGATGGTATCCGCGCGACCGGCATCGACCGCGTGATCGCGGAATCGGGTGTGACCAAAGTCACCTTCTATCGGCAGTTTCCCAGCAAGAACGATCTCATCCGCGCGTACCTTGAGTACCGGCATGAGCGCTGGCTGAGTTGGTTTATCGAGGCGCTGCAACGCCACGGAAGCGCGCGCCGCAATACAGGCCTGAATGCGCTGGTACCAACGTTGGCTGAATGGCTCCGCGACGACAGCTATCGCGGTTGCGCCTTCATCAATAGCGTAGGAGAACTGGGCAGCACTCTGCCTGAGATCACCGAGATCGCACGGCGCCATAAGCAGGAGATTACGGATGTCATCGCGAGCCTGTTGCCGCCATCGAGACAACGCCGACAGAATGCGCAGGCTGCCGCTTTGGCGATGGACGGCGCGATAGTGCGAGCGCAGTTCGATGAGACCCCGGATGCGGCGCTGAAGGTGTTCGAGCGAGTCTTGAAATTGCTCCAGGCGAGCACAAAGTGAGTCGGCGGATCGGCATTAATCGCTGACGCTGATGGTGCAGAGATTTGAAGGATAAAGGTACGCTCACATATGCATGTAATGGACATATCACTGGAGGCAAATCGCAGCGGCTACGCGATGCGGATCTTTTGGTGATCCGTCTTGGGTTATCTCCGGTAGCTGTGTTTTTCACGCTGGCCTTTTGTGGTCACCCCTCTATCATGTGCATGTGATGCACATATTTTTGGAGACCCTGTATGCCAGCTGCGACAGAGAGAATTCAGGTCCCCGTGACCCCTGATCAAAAGGCGAAAATCGCCAAGAAGGCGAAGGCAGCGAATTTGACTGTCGGGGAATTCGTCCGCCGAGCCGCAGAAGCGTACCAGCCGGATGACGTCGATGACGTGCTCGAGCGATTGATCGAGCAAATCAAGAGCACCGGAGCGAAAGCCTCCAAGGCGCTCGATGCGAGCCTGGAGTTCGCGGCCGAATCGCAAAAGCGAATCGAGCAAATGGAAGCGGGGCGTCCTCGTAAGAAGGTTGTCTGATGGCGATCTCCGACAAACTTTGGGATGCCTTGACTACGGTCATCAAGATGAATGACAAGATCGAACGGATGGCGGGGCAGATGCAAACACAACAGCAAAAAATAGAGGACCTGACAGGACGGGTGATCCGCCTTGAAACTGCGCTTGAGATATCGATTGCAGGTAAGGGTCAGCGCTCGTTCCCGAAAGAATAACGATATCCGATGCTGCCATTCGGGCAGGCCTCGCCGGAAGTCATGACCATTTGCAGGTTCGAGTATAGGCGAACGAACGGAGGAGAGCGTCATTGCCACGTCACCACTTATGAAGTAGAGTTTTTTCAAACACTTTCGCCTTCGCGTCATCGATAGTCGAAATGCGGTCACTCATCATTTTCGCCGCCGTTGTACTGATTACCCATTTCGCCGAAGCGGCCGACGTCCTCACTTCGCGCAACAAC
>JACDAM010000069.1 GCA_013695435.1 Burkholderiales bacterium
GTCGAAAACCGCAATACGGCCGGGCCTGTGAACAACGTCGTAATCACGGATACCTTGCCGCTCGGCATGCGCTACCGCGGTGGGTCGCTGCGCGTCAGCGGCCAGATAGCGGCCGATCCTTCGATCAGCAGCGATGGCCGCACGCTGACGATTGCTGTCGGCACGATCGCCGCAAGCGCTAAAGCCGAATTAAGCTATGTGGCGCAGGTTGGCGCCGGCTCGCGCACAGGCGAAGCAGTCAACCGCGCCGTCGGCACGGCAAGCGGCGGCATCACCTCGAATGTCGCGCTCGCCTCGGTGCGGATACGCGAACCATTTTTTACTTCGCAGTTCACGATCATCGGCCGCGTTGTCGAAGGTGAATGCGACATGGCGATGGAATCGCTCAAGGGCGTGCCCAATATCCGCATGCTGCTCGAAAACGGCACCTATGTTGCGACCGATCTGGACGGCCAGTTCCATTTCGAAGGCGTGCGGCCGGGAACGCACGTTGTCCAACTCGATCTCGACAGTCTGCCGCCGCATCTCGAAGCGGTGCCATGCATCCAGAATACGCGGTTTGCCGGGCGCTCGTTTTCGCAGTTTGTCGAGGCTCAGGGTGGAACGTTGTGGCGCGCGGATTTTTATGTGCGTCGCAAAGCCGATCATCCCGATCTCACGAGAAACGCGGTTTCGACTTCAGCTGAAGCTGCTGCTGCGGCGAGCGTCACCCCCACCCCGGCCCTCCCCCATCAAGGGGGAGGGAGCAAATTTGAAGCGGGCGCGACTGATGCGAGGGGCGCCGCGAAAACCAATATTAGCCAGGGCTCTGGCGATCCCATAGAAACCCTCCCCTCTCGCGGGGAAGATAGGCGCCGTCGCCGCGAAAGTGGGGAGCAGGGTGGGGGGGCTGCTGAAGTCGCAGCACCGTCGGCCGTTAAAAAGCGCCGCCCCATCAGGGAAGACGCGGTTGCCGCCGGTGGCAAGACCGATTTTCTGATCGGACAAAAGCCCGGCGTCGAATGGCTGTTCCCGGACGCGAATCACAACCCGCGCGCACCAGCGGTGCGCATTGCGATCAAGCACGCGCCGAATCAAAAAATCGTGCTAAGAAATAAAGGCGAAGCGGTCGATGCGCTGAGCTTCGACGGCGCCGAAACCAGCGCGGACAAGACGATCGCGATCAGTGTCTGGCGCGGCCTCCCGCTGACCGACGGCGCTAATCGTTTCGATGCCGATGTCATCGACGAACGCGGCGCGATCGTGACCACACTTTCGCGCGACGTGCGATATTCGAACAGCCCGGCGCGCGCCGTACTGGTTCCCGAAGAATCCGTGCTGATCGCCGACGGCATCAACAAGCCGGTGATTGCGGTGCGTATTCTCGATCGCGACGGCCATCCGGTTCGCGCCGGCATTACCGGCGCCATTCGCGTCAACCCGCCTTACGTTCCGGCGCAGCAGATCGCGTTCCAGCAGCAGCGCCAACTGGCCGGACTCGATCGTTATGAGCCGACCTATAAAGTCGAAGGCGACGACGGCCTCGCCTACATCGAACTCGCGCCGACGACGGAAAGCGGCAGCCTCGTGCTGAACCTCAGCTTTCCGCAAAACGACCGCGCCGCGCGCGAAGACGAATTCCGGCTCTGGCTCGAAGGCAAGCCGCGCGATTGGGTCGTGGTCGGTTTCGCTTCGGGCACAGTCGGCTACAACACATTAAAGGGCAATATGCAGTCCCTGAAAGAAGCTGGCGTCGATGACGATGCGTACACGGACGGCCAGGTTTCGCTGTACGCGAAAGGCCAGGTGCTAGGCAAATGGCTGCTGACCATGGCCTACGATTCGGACAAGCCCGACGGGCCGCGCCGCCGCGATAGCGTGCTGTCGACCATCGACCCGCAGCAGTTCTATACCTTGTACGGCGACGGCGCCGAGCAGCGCTATGACGCGGCCAGCCAGGAAAAGCTGTATCTGAAAATCGAGCGCGATCAGTTTTATGCACTGTTTGGCGATTACGAAACTGATCTCACGCAGACCAAGCTTACACGCTACAGCCGGACTTTGACTGGCGTGAAAAGCGAATTCCGCGGTGAACTGATCAACTACAGCGCGTTCGCGTCGGATACCGCGCAGAATTTCGCGCGCGATGAAATCCAGGGCAACGGCACGTCGGGTTTGTATCGTTTGTCGCGCGGCAATATCGTGATCAACGGCGAAAAAATCCGCGTCGATTCGCGCGATCGTTTTCGCTCCGAAGTCATCGTACAAAGCCGGCAACTGCTGCGCCATATCGATTACGACATCGATTATGCGGCGGGCACGCTGTTTTTTCGCGAGCCGATTTTAAGCCGCGATTTCAATTTCAATCCGAACTTCATCGTCGCCCAATACGAGACGTTCAACGCCGGCGAC
>JACDAM010000070.1 GCA_013695435.1 Burkholderiales bacterium
CAGGAAATCCTGCGTCTTGCGATCGGTTTTCTCGAAAATTTCGGCGGCGAAGTAATCGAACAATTGCTGCGGCGTCGAGCTCTCGAACGATTGCGCGGCAAGGTCGCCTACGCCGGCCAGCAGCAGCGTGATGCCGGCGGCCCAGCCTTCTGCGCGAGCGAGTAGATCGGCGCTCAATTCCTGACCACCGCGCAGCCGCGTGATCGACTGCGCCTCGTCCGCGGTTAGCCGCAGCGCTTCCCAATCGATGATCTCGATCGCGTCATTTGTGCGCAGGCGCGCGAACGCAGGCGGCGGTGCCGCGCGGCTCGCGGCAAAAATCGCAACGCCCGGCGGCGCGCACTCGATCGCATGCCGTATGACTTCATGCAGCGCGGAATCGCCCGGCGCGTCCTGATAATTGTCGAGAACGGTGGCGAACGGCGGCTTGATGCGGCTGTAGAACTCCTGGAAATAGCGGCGCGCGAAGGCGGAAACACCATGCGCGAACTCGGGCGTAAACAGCGGCAATGGCTTCTTCCGCCGCGCCGCAACTTTGGTCGCCGCAAGACCGAAATAGTAGAAGAAGGTCGCGATATCGCCGTCGCCTTCATCGACCTGATACCAGAGGAACGGAATCGCGCGGCTGGTGAGATAAGTTGCGATCAGCGTGGTCTTGCCGGCGCCGGGCGGGCCGTGCATCCATACTGCCGGCCGCGAGCGCGCTTCATCGAGCGCTGTGAACAGCCGCTCTCGCGCATAAACCCGCGAGGGTCTCGGTGCTGTGAGTTTCGCAAGCAGCGCCAAGCTGTCGTCCTTTCGCAAAGCCAGCCGGAATTATAAGACCGGAGTCGCACTGCACAATACGACATCAGTAATAGGTCAAGTATTACTGATTTTCGGAAAAAATTATTAATGCGCCTTCGTCCCCGCGCAGGTGGGGACCAGCGATATGGCTTGACGATACTGGATTCCCGCTTCCGCGGGAACGACGGGTGGTGTGTAGTCCGACGCAGTGGAACGCAATCCGGAAATCGCCGATTCCCGGATTGCGCTTCGTTTCGTCGGGGCTACGCGCGTTTTTCAGCGGTATGCGCTACGGAACGACCACTGGCAGAGTTGCGGGGTTTCCTGCGCCCGGGCAACTCGGATGGCCGAAACCGCCCGCGCTGATTCCGGTGCCGCCGCCTGGGTTCGACGTGATGTCGAAAACGATGTTATCCGGTCGCGCTGCATCGCCAGAAACGAATCTGGGGATACCGGCCAGATGATCGAGATTCAGATTTTTGCGCAGGCGCCACGCGATAAAGTGGTCGGTGCACGAGGTATCGCCGCTGACGCCGACGCCGCCCATTTTGACGTGGCCGGCCGAGTACAACGCCAGCCCGCCGCCGAACACGTTGATGCCGCCGATGCGAAACCCGACCATCGGGTCGTTATGTCGTCCGAAATTGGCCGACGGGCCTTTGTAAGCGACCTCTGTGTCGACCGGGTTGCTGTGCTGCAAGCCGAACAGAAAACCACCGGGCTGTGCCGCCGAAAACAGCAGCGCAGTCGAAAACGCCAGGTCGTCGAGGCTCAGCGAGTTGGCGGTATTGGCTTTTTGCGCCGAGATCACGCGGCTCGCCAGCCATTGCGCGCCCAAGGTCGCACCCGAAAACGCGACGGCGCAGACTTTGCCGGTATCGTCGACTATCGTCCCCCACATCTGGTTGTCGAGGCCGGTGGAATCGGCGGCGACCGCTGCATTGAGCGCGGCCTTTAGCTGGCCGTGGCTGGGAAGACCTTTGCACCGCGTAGTATCGGCACGATCGGCGTGTTTGGCATCTTCGGACTGATCCGCAAAAGCAGCGGGGCTGGCTAGGGTGAGAAAGGTAGTCAGGACGGCGGTGGCGAGGACTGATGACCCAGCCCGGTTTTTTATTGAGTTCTTGTGCATTGCATTCTCCATTGAAGGCGCATTGATTAGCTTCGGCGAAGCTGCGCCGGTTTTCGCCGAAGGCATGGAAGAGGGGGAACGTAAACAATAACAATAAACACAACCACAGCGAAAAATCAATACGACTTATGTCATAGGACTAAAGTCATAGATGCCGCCGGAATCATCGTGGAAGCCCTTAAAAAGCCCGGATTCGCGGAGTGAAACGGAATCTGGCGATTCCCGGATGTACTTCCATCCGGGCTACGCCTGCTGCCGCTTATCTCATCAGCACCGCATTGCCGCCGCCAGCACGCCCGGCACTTTGGCCAACGCCTGCCGCTCTTCGAATGCGGTCATGCGCGGCATCATGGCGTTCACGGTTTTATGACTCGGGAAATACGCGGGCTTCGGAAACGTCGTCAGCGGATGGCGCAGCACGGTTTTTTCGATGCCTTCGAGCATAGGCGTGTTGTGCACGAAGCCGCTGCCGCTCTGAATGTCTTTTTGCGACGAGCCTGGAAATGCGCCCCACGGCGGCGTGCCGAATGCGAATGACATACCCGGCCAGGCGTTGACGCCGACCGTACCGTAGCGCAGCCTGACGATCGCGTTTTCGACCGCCTCGCGAATGCGCGCGTCCTTCATGCTCTTCGGATGCACGATCAGCGTTGCCGACAAGGTGCCCCACAGGCGACCGTTGGCGAAATTCACGGCTTCATCGAGAAAAGCCAGCGGATCGTTGCTGCCGATTTCGGCTTCGCCGAGCACCGGGCAGAAAAATTCCTCGCGGAACGCGGGCTCGGCGTTGTCGCCGGCGTTCAGCGACAACAGCGTCCACGGCAGGGTATTGGCAGCGGGCGCGCCAAACGTGCGCGCATTCGAACGTCCGTGCATCAGTTCGTCCCAGCGTTTGCGCGCGCCGGGGTAGTAGGCGTTGCGCGGCGGCGTTGCGGCAAACACGCTCTCGACGCGAGCCAGCAATTGCGAACGCGGTCTCCAGCCGCGCGGTGTCAGCACCACGCGCGCCGCGTTGCAGTTGAACGAGCCGTTGGTCGTGCTCGTGGCAGCGATGTCTTCCGCCTGATAGCACAACTCCTTCTCGCTGTACGGGCCCGGCACGACGATGACCGGCGACACATTGCCCAGTTCGGCGGTGATCGGCTTCTTCAGCAGCGGATCGTTGCGCGCCTTGCGCGCTTCGCGCTCGGCTCCGGGCGGACCCCAGACGATGGCGTCATAGGTCTTGTCCGAACCGGTAATGTGGATTTCGGCGATGTCCTTATGCTGCACCAGATAAGCGCCCTCTTCGGCGCCACCGTAGACGACGGCCAGATAATCTTTCGCGATCGCATCGGCGAATGCCTGTTCGATATATGGGCCGAGATAGGCGTTGACCGGGTTCATCTTGAACACGCACGCCTTGCCTTCGTTGAACATCTTGGTCAGGAGATCCATCACGGCAACGGCGGCGATATTGCCCGCGCCGAGCACGAGCGCGATGCGGCCATCGTGATCGGGTTTCTTGTAGAAACGCGCACGCGATTCGTGCATCGCCTGCTCGCTGATGCGCGGCTGCATGTGCACATCGACGCGCACCTTCGAAAACAGCATGCCGTCGAGCCGGCTGGCCGGGAACACCTGGACGCGCAAGCTGCCGTCAGCCGCGGTCGCGACTTTGCCGATGCGTGTGTTGCCGGTCTGCTGCAAAGCGCCCAACGACTCGATGATCAGGCGCAGATGGCGCACCGTCATCCACGGGTTCAGCGCCCACTCTTCGCCGGTATTGGTCGTTCCTTTTGCCGCGCATCCGGCCTTCACGCTGGCGTCGGCGATTTTCAAGTAGCCGGCTTGCATGCCGCGCGCCAGCGCGATGCGGTCGGCGATCGGCAATTTCGCGAAGGCGCGCGCGCCCTCGCGCAAGCGGGCGAGCATAGCGTCGATCCGGCCATGGCTGGTCGGCCTCTGCTGCTCGGCCATTGCGGAAGAAACGACATTTGCGGTATTCATTTATATCCTCCTATCAAGCCGGTAAGTGATGTCAACGCTCGGAGCCGGCGCAGAAACCAACCATTCCCGTCCAATCAGCAGCGTAGCCTGGATGCAGAGAAACAGAAATCCGGGACTGCCTGGTTCGCGGTCGAGATAGATTAATCGCGCCCGCCTTACGTATAGCTTACCGATTGCAAAAGCGCCTGTTTCGGGCAACGTTGTGCTGTGCGCGGGCAGATCGAGGTCGGAACTCGAATTCCATGCGAGTATCCTATAGGAGCCTTCGACCCTCTCGTCTTGACCACCTCCCATGTTGATCGGCGTACCCAAAGAAACCAAGGATCACGAGTATCGCGTCGGCCTGACTCCGGGCGGCGTTCGCGCCCTGGCCAGCGCCGGGCATCGCGTCAGCATCGAGCGCGACGCCGGCAGCAAGGTCGGCTTCAGCGATGCAGACTACCGAGCGGCCGGCGCGGCTATCGCCGACACCGCGCGCGAAATTTACGCGTGCGACCTGGTGGTCAAGGTCAAGGAATTGCAGCAAGCCGAATGGCCGCTGCTGCGAACCGGGCAGACGCTATTCTGTTATCTGCACCTGGCGCCCGATCCGGGGCTGCTGCAAGCGATGCTCGCGGCGCGCGTGACCGGAATCGCCTACGAAACCATCACGGATCGATCCGGGCGCATGCCCTTGCTGATTCCGATGTCGGAAATCGCCGGACGTCTGGCGCCGCAGATGGGCGCCGCGGCATTGACCATGGCGAACGGCGGCTCGGGTGTGCTCTTGGCGGGCGTTCCCGGCGTCGCGCCGGCCAGGGTGACGATCATCGGCGCCGGTACGGTCGGCGCAAACGCTGCCCGCATCGCAATCGGCATGGGCGCGCAGGTCACCGTGCTCGACCGCAATATCGCCCGCCTCGCCGAGCTCGAACAGCGCCACGCCGGCATACGCACCTCGCACGCGGAGCCCGATGCGCTCGAAGCCGCCGTGATCGAAGCCGATCTCGTGATCGGCGCGCTGCTACTGCCCGGCGGGCTGACGCCCAAACTGATTTCGCGCAATCTGCTGAAGCGCATGCGCGCAGGCTCGGCGCTGGTCGATGTCGGCATCGATCAGGGCGGCATCGCCGAAACCTCGCGCCCGAGCACGCACACAGAGCCGTTTTATGTCGAGGAGAATATCGTTCACTACTGCGTCGGCAATATGCCGGCGGCATGTGCGCGGACGGCAACTTTGGCCCTGACGCAAGCGACCCTGCCATATGTGCAAACGCTGGCCGGCAAAGGCGCTCTCGCCGCGTTGCGCGACGACGCCGATCTGCGCGCCGGGCTGCACGTGCACGACGGTCATATCACGTATCGCAACCTGGCGGAAGACGTGGGGCGGGCCTATATCCCTGCAGAAAACGTATTGCGTTAGATCAGGGGTGCGGTTTGCCCCCTCCCCGCTTGCTGGGGAGGGCCGGGTAAGGCCGTATACCGAAAAGTTTTCCCGAACAGAGACAGGATTCCAGACTCGGGATTACAACTCGGCGTCCAAGGGTAGTTCGGCAAGTACCAAATAGCGGGTTGTTGAAACTGCTACACTTGCCAATACTCGTTGCCCAAGGCTTCGTCTTAGCTGCGCTCGCTACGTTTTTTTAGCAGCCTTTTAGTGGTTTGGGCCTTCAGAAATAAAACTGGGCACGGAATTGCAGGATGTTGAGACCCCGATTGCGCGCTTCGCGATCGGTTTCGACGTGTATCAGATTCGACATGAAGCGGAAGTTCTCCTGCACATACCAGTTGAGGCCGAGGGTCAGCGCGGCGGCTGCGATAGCCATCTGGTAGTCGACGCGCTCACCGAAGACAGCGCGCTCAGTCCCGAATATGCCGGCTACGGTTCATTATTCCGGAGCGGCCAGGCGCTGGACGATTACGACCTGGTGCTGACGCCGACGCACCTGCGCGATCATGAAATCAAAAGCCGCGCGCATGTCGTGCAGCTGTTCCATGGCATATCGGACAAGCCTTTTACTTACGAACGCGATTTCAGCG
>JACDAM010000071.1 GCA_013695435.1 Burkholderiales bacterium
CTCGAAGACCGCGGCGATTTCATCCGTCGTCACATCGGCCCCGATGAACGCGAAATCCGGATCATGCTCGATCATCTCGGTTTTGCATCGCTCGACGAACTCGTCGAGCGAACGGTGCCCTCCGACATCCGCTCGCGGCAACCGCTGAATCTGGCGCCGCCGCACAGCGAGCGCGTGGTCGAAAGCGCGTTGCGCAAAATGCGCGCGCGCAATCAGGTGTTCACGACCATGATCGGCATGGGCTATTACGACACCATCGTGCCGAATGTGATCAAGCGCAACGTGCTGGAAAACCCGGGCTGGTATACGGCGTACACGCCTTATCAGGCCGAGATCAGTCAGGGTCGTCTGGAGGCGCTGCTGAACTTCCAGCAGATGATCATCGATCTGACCGGCATGGAAATCGCAAATGCTTCGCTGCTCGACGAAGCGACAGCGGGCGCCGAGGCGATGACGATGTCGCAGCGCGTGAGCAAGTCGCATTCGAAGCGTTATCTGGTCGACGCCGATTGTCATCCGCAAACGCTCGCGGTGCTGCAGACGCGCGCGCGGCCATTGCACATCGAGATCGTCGTCGGCGATCCCTGGCGGCTCGATATGCAGGAAGAATTCTTCGGCGTGCTGCTGCAATATCCGGGTTCGAGCGGCGCTGTTCGCGATCCGAAGCCGGTGATCGAATGGGCGCACCGGCGGCACGCACTGGTCACGATCGCTGCTGATCCGCTGGCGCTGGTGTTGCTGACGCCACCCGGCGAGTTCGGCGCCGACATCGTCGTCGGCAGCGCGCAGCGCTTCGGCGTCCCGCTCGGTTATGGCGGCCCGCACGCCGCGTTTTTCGCGACCCGCGAGGAATTCAAGCGGCAAATGCCCGGCCGCGTGATCGGCGTATCGACCGACAGCCGCGGCCGCAGCGCGCTGCGCATGGCGCTGCAGACGCGTGAGCAGCACATACGCCGCGAAAAAGCGACCAGCAACATTTGCACGGCGCAGGTGCTGCTCGCCGTGATCGCCGGTTTTTACGCGGTTTACCACGGGCCGCAGGGCTTGCGAACGATTGCGGAACGCACGCACCGCATGGCGCAGATTTTCGCCGCCGGGTTGCGTCAACTCGGCGTGTGCGTGATCACCGATAATTTCTTCGACACCGTTACCGTACGCGTACCAGGTATCGCGCGAAGAATCGCGGCGCGCGCGCGCGAATCCCGTTTCAATTTGCGTATCGTCGATGCCAGCACGCTCGGCATATCGTTCGACGAAACGTCGCGCCGCAGTGAACTGAAAACGCTGTGGAGCGTTTTTTCGACGCGCTCGGAACGCTCGGAGAATCTGCCCGATATCGAACGCATCGACGCCGAATTCGCCGAGTGCCTGCCGGCTCCGTTGCAGCGGACCAGCGCCATCCTCACGCATCCGGTATTCAATCGTCATCATTCCGAAACCGAAATGCTGCGCTATCTGCGCTCGCTGGTGCGGCGCGATATCGCGCTCGACCGGTCGATGATCGCGCTCGGTTCGTGCACGATGAAATTGAACGCGACGATCGAAATGATCCCGCTGACCTGGCAGTTGTTCAGCGCGATCCATCCTTTCGCGCCGCTCGATCAGGCGCAGGGCTATCGCCAGCTTGTCGACGAGCTCGACGAGCGGCTATGCGAAATCACCGGCTTCGCGGCGTTTTCGTTTCAGCCGAACGCCGGTTCGCAGGGCGAATACGCCGGTCTTCTGGTCATCCGCAAATATCACGAGATGCGCGGCGAGGGCAGCCGCGACGTTTGCCTGATTCCGGCTTCCGCGCACGGCACCAATCCGGCGAGCGCTGCGATGGCGGGGCTCAAGGTCGTGGTCGTCGGCTGCGACGAGTGTGGCAACGTGAATGTCGCCGATCTGAAAGCCAAAGCGCGGCAAAATCGCGAACAACTGGCAGCGCTGATGATTACGTATCCTTCGACACATGGCGTATTCGAGGATGCGATCAGGGAAATCTGCGCGATCGTGCACGAACACGGTGGCCAGGTTTATATGGACGGCGCCAACATGAACGCGATGGTCGGGCTGTGCCGGCCGGGTGAAATCGGCGTTGACGTATCGCATCTGAATTTGCACAAGACGTTCTGCATTCCGCACGGCGGCGGCGGCCCCGGCATGGGCCCGATCGGCGTGGCGCGGCACCTGGCGCCGTATTTGCCCGAGCATCCGGTCGTGCGCGGTATCAATCCAAACGCCGGGGAAGCGGGAACGGTCGGCACGGTCTCGGCGGCGCCGTGGGGATCGGCTTCCATCCTGACGATTCCGTGGACTTACATCGCGCTGATGGGCGCCGAAGGGCTGACGCGCGCAACGCAGGTTGCGATCCTGAATGCAAACTACATCGCCAGACGGCTAGAGCCGCATTATCCCATCCTCTACAAAGGCAGGAACGGCACGGTCGCGCACGAATGCATCGTCGATTTTCGGCCAATCAAGGAGCGTTGCGGCACCACCGTCGACGATGTCGCGAAACGCCTGATGGATTACGGCTTTCACGCGCCGACGGTGTCGTTCCCGGTCGCCGGAACGCTGATGATCGAGCCGACCGAAAGCGAAGACAAGGCTGAACTCGACCGCTTCTGCGATGCGTTGATCGGGATCCGCCGCGAAATCGCCGCCATAGAATCGGGCGCCGCCGACGCCGAAAACAATCTGCTGCGCAACGCGCCGCACACGCACGAATTGCTGCTCGAAGACTGGACGCGGCCGTACTCGCGGCAGCAGGCGTTTTTCCCGTTGCCTTATCTGATCGATAACAAATATTGGCCACCGGTCGCTCGTATCGACAACCTGCAAGGCGACCGCACCCTGATCTGCACGTGTCCGCCGATTGCGGACTATGCGGCCGGGGAGATCGCGATTTCTCCGGCTTGATCTCGAATCTGGTCAGGAATCGTCTACCGGTTGTGATCCCCGCGAAGCTTGAACCAGCAGACCCTGAGCCGGGAAGCGGGAATCCAGCGGGGTTTGCGCAACCATTACGTTACATGTTCGGTTCCTTCGTTTGTGAGATCGCAAAAGTTCGACGCCCCGAAGTGAACCAATGGCCACAACTGCCGTTAAATCATCCTCCAGCCGCCTTCTCCGGCGGCGGCACTGGCGTCCTGATGTTCGGTTTTCGCGGAATGGGTGCGTACATCCTCGAGATGCCATAGGCGAAATCCGCCGCGGAATGCGGTTTGGTTGCCACCGGTGCGCATGCCGTGAGGAAGCGCGCCCACCAACTCGGCGTTGCCGCCGCCAATAACCACGGATTCCGCGACCAGAGCACCAGCAAATAGCGTTGCCATTTCGACGACGACGCGGCGCCAGGCTTTTTTGCCGAGCCGCCGCAGGCCGGTTTTGCCGACCAGATCGGCAAATGACTCTTTTCCGTTGTGCCGGAGCTGGCCGAGTTCGAGCGGCAGGACGACGTTTTCTGCGATCAAGGTCGAGCCGAGCCCGGTGCCGAGGCCGAGGAACAACATGCGGCCGCCTTCGTAACTGCCCAGCGCCTGCATCGCCGCGTCATTGATGATGCGCACCGGTCGATCGAAAGCGGCTGCATAGTTGAAGCCGACCCATCCGCTGCCGAGATTCCACGGCTCGGAGCGCGGCCCGTTATCGCCGGCCAATCCCGGATACCCGATCGACACTGCTTCGTAGTCCCAACCTTTGGCGAGTTCCTGCACCGTCTTCACCATCTCCAGAGGTGTGAGGTCGGGGTGCGACGGGGCTTTGCGCGGCCGGGTTTTTCCGCTCGCCAGAATTTTAATCTTGCTGCCGCCGATATCGATCGCCAGAATCTTCTTTGGCGGGCGCGGCGCCGTGTCGCGCGTTTTGCCCGGGGTTTTTTCGGGACTCGATTTATCGGACGAAGGGCGACTGGTTTTCGCGCGGCCGTCATTGGTTTTCTCTGCCATGATCGGGTCTCCATTGGTTGACGTGCAAGATGATTTACATGCCACTGCATCCGGGCACGTTAGCGGGTTTCAGCGTATTCCATGAACGCTTCTCCGACAACCGTTTATGCTTACGCAACTAGCCGCCACGGTTCGTTTTCAAGACAGAAAAGCTCCACGCCCACTCATTGCGGAGGAAAAATGCGCCATACGATCTTGCTTATCGCAACGCTGCTTGCCGGCGCCGCGCACGCGCAGAATATTGTGTCGATCGATGTGCCCTATGTGCCGACGCCCGAGCCCGTCGTGGAAAAGATGCTCGAGATGGCCAGGGTCGACTCGAACGACGTAATCTACGATCTGGGGTCGGGCGATGGGCGCATCGTCATCGCGGCCGCGAAAAAATACGGCGCGCGCGGTGTCGGCGTCGAAATCGATCCGCAGTTGATCGGCGAGGCGCGCGATAACGCAAAAGCTGCCGGCGTCGCCGATCGCGTCGAGTTTCGCGAAGGCAATCTGTTCGAAATGGACTTCAGCGACGCAACAATCGTCACGCTTTACCTGCAGCGCCCGCTGAACCTGCGGCTGCGCCCGAAGCTGTTGCGCGAGCTGAAGCCCGGCACGCGCATCGTTTCGCACAGCTTCGACATGGGCGATTGGGCGCCGGCGGATACGGCGCGGGTCGAGGGTCGCAATATCTATTACTGGGTGGTTCCGAAATCGCCGCCCGAATCGCATTGACAACGGCCAATCGCGTTGACCGCCGCTTCGTTTCCTGAGCGGCGCCGCGCAGTTGCGAGATCAAAGCGAGATGCAGCGAATCCGCACGCCTAATCGTTGTCCATTCTTATTCGCATCCTCCCGAATGATGCAACTAAAGGAAACATCATGAGTTTTGGACGCCTGCCATACAATAACGATGGACATACTACGGTCAGAAAAAAACCCGGCGCCGCGGTCTTTTTGACTTTTGCAACGCTGACCTCGCTGATCGCAACTTCCGCGTTCGCACAAGCGCCGCGCTCGCCGACGCCGAAATCGGTCGATGCGCCGGTGCGCACAACCGTGGTTGCCAAAGGACTCGAACATCCGTGGGGCCTCGCGTTCCTGCCGGATGGCCGCATGCTCGTGACCGAGCGCCCGGGGCTACTGCGCATCGTCGATAAAAAAGGCAAGCTTTCGGAGCCGCTTGAAGGCGTGCCGAAAGTGTTGGCGCGAGGGCAGGGCGGTCTGCTCGACGTCGCCGTGTCGCCGCAATTCGCCAGCGACCGCCTCGTCTACCTGTCGTACTCCGAGCCGGGTAATGGCGGCGCCGGTACCGCGGTCGCGCGCGGCACGCTGGCGCAGGATGGCGGCAGTCTCGAAAACCTCAAGGTGATCTGGCGCCAGGTTCCCAAGGTCAACAGTCCGAATCACTGGGGCTCGCGGCTGGTTTTCGCGCCGGACGGTACGCTGTTCGTCACCACCGGCGATCGTTTCACGCATCGCGACAAAGTGCAGGATTTGTCGACCACCATAGGCAAGGTCGTGCGCATCAATGCCGATGGCTCGGCGCCGAAAGACAATCCGTTCAGCGGACGCGAGGGCGCACGGCCGGAAATCTGGTCGTATGGACATCGCAATGCGCAGGCCGCGGCGCTGCATCCGCAAACCGGGCAGTTGTGGACTATCGAGCACGGCGCGCGCGGCGGCGATGAGCTCAATCATCCCGAAGCCGGAAAAAACTACGGCTGGCCGGTCATCACCTATGGCATCGATTATTCCGGCCAGAAAATCGGCGAGGGCGCGGGAAAGGCCGGCATGGAACAGCCGGTTTACTGGTGGGATCCGGTGATCGCGCCGTCGGGCGCGGTTTTCTATACCGGCGATGCTTTCCCGAACTGGAAGGGCGATCTTTTCATCGGCTCGCTGAAGCCCGGCGCGCTGGTGCGGCTCGATCTTGAAAACGGGCGCGTTGCCGGCGAAGAGCGCTACCTCGGCAAGCTTGGCGAACGCATACGCGACGTGCGGCAGGGGCCGGATGGGCTGCTTTATCTGCTCACCGACAGCGATGATGGGCAGGTGCTGCGCGTCGAGCCGGCGGCAGCCGGCCGTTGATCGCAGCGAAGCATATACAACGACTCGCGCCCGGGCTCGATCCAATACCTGAGAAATCATGGACACGAAGGACAAGTTGCGAACGAACCCGCAGCAGCGGGCACGATCGGAATCCGCCGAGATGTCATTCCCGCGCACGCGGGAATCCAGCCGTTGAACGAAAAGAAGTATCAGGAAGCGTTTCGATGAAAATCCTGATCGTATTGACGTCGCATGATGAACTCGGCGATACCGGAGAAAAAACCGGTTTCTGGCTCGAAGAATTCGCCGCGCCCTGGTATGTGTTCAAGGACGCCGGGGCAAAGATCACGCTGGCATCGCCGAAAGGCGGCCATCCGCCGCTCGATCCGAAAAGCGATGATCCGGGCGCGCAAACGGCGGCGATTCTCCGCTTCAAGCAGGATCGCGATGTGCGGGAGGCGCTGGCGAATACGGTCCGGCTTGCAGATATAGCAGCCGACGATTATGACGGCGTATTTTATCCAGGCGGCCATGGTCCGCTGTGGGATCTATCCGGGAATCGCGATTCGATCGCATTGATCGAATCGTTGTATAAGGCCGGCAAGCCGGTCGCGGCGGTGTGCCATGCGCCTGCGGTATTCCGCCATACCAGGACACCCGATGGCGCGCCGCTGGTGCGCGGAAAGTCGGTGACCGGCTTCGCCAACACCGAAGAGAAAGCGGCTGGTTTGACAAAAATCGCGCCCTTTCTCGTCGAAGATATGCTCAAGGAAAAAGGCGGCAAGTATACGAAGGCCGGCGATTGGCTTGCGCATACGGTCGTCGACGGCAATCTGATAACCGGCCAAAATCCGGCGTCGTCGGAAGCCGCGGCGCACGCGGTGCTCGAACAGTTGGGTGTAAGCAGGCAAGGGCGGCAACGCGCGGCCGTAACGTAACTTAACCGCCCGGCGAGGAACCTCCAAATCAGCTTGTCATCCCCGCTCCCGATTTTAATCATTCAGGGCAGCTGCGGCCGGAATCCGATATTGTCTAGTTGTCCGGTCGTGAAGCGCCTCTGGATTCCCGCCGCAGCTTGCCCTCGAATGCTTTAATCGGGGGCGGGAATGACAAGCTTTTGTCTCGAGCACATCATGACGCGGATAGGACATTGGACCCAATCACGCACGGACTGCTAGGCGCGACCGCGGCGCAGGCGCTGCTCGGCCGGCCGCTCGGCTACCGCGCTGCGCTCGTCGGCGGCGTCGCCGGCCTCCTGCCCGATCTCGATGTGCTGATCGGCAGCCCGACCGATCCCTTGCTCGCGATCGAATATCACCGCCAATTCACGCACGCGCTCGCTTTCATTCCAATCGGGGGCGCGATCGGCGCATTGCCATTTCTTCTCGTCGAACGCAATCGCGCGCAATGGAAAACGATCGTTGCGGCGAGCACGATCGGCTACGCGACGCACGGCTTGCTCGACGCGTGCACGACTTACGGCACGCAACTGTTCTGGCCGTTCTCGTCTCATCGCGTGGCGTTCAACTGGATCTCGATCATAGATCCGGTGTTTACGGTCGCGCTGCTGCTCGGCGTCGTGTTCGGCTTGCGCAGACGCAGTGGCGGCCCGGCCGCGATTGCGCTGGCGTTTTGCGCAGCCTGTCTCGGAATCGGCGCGATTCAGGAGCAGCGCGCGTTGGATGTCCAGCGACGCGTTGCCGCAATGCGCGGGCATGAGATCAGCCGCGGCGCCGTGTTTCCGACCCTCGGCAACCAGGTCGTCTGGCGCGCGCTGTATCGGTCCGGCGACACGCTCTATGCGAATCGCATACGCGTGCCATGGTGGGGCGAGCCGACGTGGTCACAGGGCAACACAATAGCCGCAGTGCGCACGGACGAGCCGCTGCGGGAAGCGCGAAGCGACCCGCGCGTGCAGCGCGACTTCGAACGCTTCCGCTGGTTCTCGGATGGCTGGATTGCGCGCGCGCCGAAGGAGCTGGATGTGATAGGCGATGTGCGCTATTCGCGGCGCAGTGACGCGTTCGATCCGGTGTGGGGCGTGCGCTTTCATCCGGGCGCCGCAGTGCCGACCGAATGGGTCGACCGATCAGCAGATCGCGAACTTGCGCTGAGCGAGCTTTGGGCCGAGGTTCTGGGGCGACGCTAGGCGGAAAAAGTGGTGGGATCAGGAACCTTATTGGCGACCTCCCTGCCAGGCGCTACGTGGGCGGACAAGCGCTGCTTCCCCACCCCGGTCCTCCCCAGCAAGTGGGGAGGGAGCAAACCGAAGTGATTTCGTATCGAGTCCACCCCGGCCCTCCCAGCAAGTGGGAGGGAGCAAACCGACGTGATTCAGGATCGAACTGGCTTTCTCAGCGGCGGTCAAGCGCTGCCATCGGCGAAGATAGACGACTCGCGCGAAGCCCCTGACAGCACCGCCAGAAAAGTCTCCCCGTACTGCGCGAGTTTGCGCGCGCCGACGCCGCTGATCGCCGCGAATTCCGGCAAATCGCGCGGCCGGCGCGCCAGCATTTCGAGCAGGGTCGCGTCGTGGAAAATCACGTAGGGCGGCACGCCTTGTTCCTTTGCCAGCCTGGTGCGCGTTTCGCGCAGCGCCTGCCACAGCCCTTCGTCGTCTGCGGCGACGATACGCCGCGGGTCTGATTCTTTGCTTTGTTTGCGCTTTTCGCTGCGGGCACTTTCGACGCGAAACGTAATCGTCTGTTCGCCCTTGAGCAGCGGCCGGCTCAATGCCGTCAAGCGCAGCCCGCCGTAACCTTCGAGATCGGCGTTCAAAAATCCCATGGCCGCGAGTTGCCGGAAGACGCCGCGCCACTGGACTTCATTCAGCTCCTTGCCGACGCCGAATGTGCTCAGGTTATCGTGGCCGAACTGGCTGACTTTATCCGTCGTTTTGCCGAGCAGGACGTCGATCAGATGGCCAGCGCCGAAACGCTGTTCGGTGCGGTACACGCACGATAGCGCTTTCCGCGCTGCCTCCGTGCCATCCCAGGTTTGCGGCGGCTCCAGGCAGTTGTCGCAATTGCCGCATTGCGCCGGAGTGCATTCGCCGAAGTAGCCGAGCAGGCTGTGCCGGCGGCAGTGGATCGATTCGCAGAATCCGAGCAACGCATCGAGCTTCTGCCGTTCGAGGCGCTTGCGT
>JACDAM010000072.1 GCA_013695435.1 Burkholderiales bacterium
GGCAATTGATCGTCGGGAACCGGCACGTCGCCGCAACGCTGGCAATGAATCAACGGAATCGGGCAACCCCAGTAGCGCTGGCGCGAAATGCCCCAGTCACGCAGGCGCCACTGGATGCGTTTTGTGCCAAGACCTTTATCGTTCAAGTCAGCGGCAATGGCGTCCACGGCTTCCTGATGATCCAGCTTGTCGTATCGACCGGAATTGACAAGTGAGATACCGTCTTTCGATTCGTACCATATTTTCCAGACATTCAGATCGAAGCGGTAATCAGCGTGTTCTTCAAGATCCGTTTCGGCGCTCGTTGTGACCTTCCGAATGTTGTATTCGATAACCTGCAGAATCGGCAAGCCATATTTTTTCGCGAACTCGAAATCGCGTTCGTCGTGCGCCGGCACCGCCATTACCGCGCCTTTACCGTAAGCCATGAGCACGTAATTGGCGACCCATACCGGCAGCTTTTCGCCGGACAACGGGTGCACTACGTACAAGCCGGTCGCCATGCCTTTCTTTTCCTGCGTCGCAATGTCGGCTTCCATGACAGCGCCCCGCTTGCACTCTTCGATAAAGTTCGCGAGCTCGGGACTGCGTGCGGCGGCGCGCACGGCAAGCGGATGCTCGGCGGCGACCGCGCAATACGTCGCTCCCATCAAGGTATCGGCGCGCGTAGTAAAAACCTTGAGCACTTGCCGCGGATCGTCGGCATACGGAAACTCGATTTCGACGCCTTCGCTTCGGCCGATCCAGTTCGCCTGCATGGTCTTGACGCGTTCCGGCCAGCCACGCAAACCGTCGAGCGCTTCGAGCAACTCGTCGGCGTAAGCCGTAATCCTCAGGTAATACATGGGGATTTCGCGCTTCTCGACGAGGGCGCCAGTGCGCCAGCCGCGGCCGTCGATGACTTGCTCGTTGGCAAGTACGGTGCGGTCGACGGGGTCCCAGTTCACGATACCGATTTTCTTGTACGCCAAACCTTTTTCCAGCATGCGCAGGAACAGCCACTGATTCCAGCGGTAATACTCAGGCTGGCAGGTTGCGAGCTCGCGTTCCCAGTCGATCGCCAGCCCAAGCGCCTGCAACTGCTTGCGCATATACGCGATGTTGTCGTACGTCCACTTCGCCGGCGGCACGTTGTTGGCGATCGCCGCGTTCTCCGCCGGCAATCCGAACGCGTCCCAGCCCATCGGCTGCAGCACGTTGTAGCCACGCATGCGGTGATAACGCGCCAGCACGTCGCCGATCGTGTAATTTCGCACGTGGCCCATGTGCAGCTTGCCCGACGGGTATGGGAACATCGACAGGCAGTAATACTTGGGCCGTTTGCTGTCTTCGCCGGCATTGAAGACGCGGCTCTCTTGCCATTGCTGCTGCACCTGGCGCTCGATCTCGTTCGGTCGGTAATGCGCGTGCATGGTGGCGGGGAGGCGGGGAAAGCGAAATTATACCCGTGAACCATAGCCGCATATGAGGCGGCAGACAGGCCAGGAAGCGGCAACGATGCGTTCATGCTTCTGGTGTAACATCGCCCAAAGGTTGTGGGAGGATGACATGTCGGCCAAGCATCCGGTTATTGCGGTAACGGGCTCATCCGGGGCAGGCACGAGTTCGGTCAAAGGCACTTTCGAGCACATTTTCAGGCGCGAGAAGATCAACGCCGTCATCATCGAGGGCGACAGCTTCCATCGCTACGACCGCGAGGACATGAAGGAAGTGATCGAAAAATCCGAGATCAACGACGAGCGCTGCATCAGCCACTTCGGTCCGGAGGCGAATCTGTTCCAGCAGCTATCCGACTTCTTCGAGGGGTACGGCCGCAGCGGAACCGGCAAGAGCCGGTTGTATCTGCACAACGACGAAGAAGCGGCCCCGTGGGGGCAGGAGGCGGGGACGTTCACGCCTTGGGCGGAAATGCCTCCCAACAGCGATGTCCTGTTTTACGAAGGCTTGCACGGCGGCGCGAAGGATGGCGCTATCGATATCGGCCATCACGTCGATCTCCTGATCGGCGTCGTGCCTATCGTCAATCTCGAATGGATACAGAAAATCCATCGCGACATGCAGACGCGCGGCTACTCGATCGAGGCGGTCACGCAAACCATCCTGCGCCGCATGTACGATTATGTGCATTACATCACGCCGCAATTTTCGCGCACGCACATCAATTTCCAGCGCGTGCCGACCGTCGACACCTCGAACCCGTTCGTCGCGCGCGATATTCCGACGCTCGACGAAAGCTTCGTCGTGATCCGCTATCGGGATCCGAAAGGCGTCGACTTTCCGTATCTGCTGACCATGATCCACGATTCGTTCATGTCACGGCCGAATTCGATCGTCGTGCCGGGCGGCAAGATGGGCCTGGCCATGCAATTGATCCTGACGCCGCTGATCCGCAAGCTGATCGAAAACCGGACTAAACCCTGAGCGGTTATAATACGGACTCAGAAATTCGTCGTCGCCGCTGCAAGATTCACTCGTGTCAGATTCCCTACTTTCCGGCCTCAATCCCGAGCAGCTCGAAGCAGTCACCCTGCCCCACCAGCCGGCGCTGATCCTGGCCGGCGCGGGCTCCGGCAAGACGCGCGTGCTGACGACGCGCATCGCCTGGCTGATCCAGAGCGGGCGCGCGCATCCGCTGAATCTGCTCGCCGTCACCTTCACCAACAAGGCAGCGCGCGAAATGCTTACGCGCATCACGAGCATGCTGCCGATCAATCCGCGCGGCATGTGGATAGGCACGTTTCACGGTCTGTGCAATCGCCTGCTGCGCGCGCATTACCGCGATGCCGGCTTGCCGCAAAGCTTTCAGATACTCGATTCGGCCGACCAGCTTTCCGCGGTCAAGCGCCTGATGAAGCGGCTCAACATCGACGACGAAAAATTTCCGGCGCGGCAATTGGTATACTTCATCAACGGCAACAAGGACGCCGGGTTGCGCGCATCGAAAATCGAAGCGAGCGACGATATCTCACGGCGCATGGCCGAGTTTTACGCGGCTTACGACGAACAATGCAACCGGGAAGGCGTCGTCGATTTTGCTGAATTGCTGTTGCGTTCCTATGAACTGCTCGCCAGCAATGCGTCGTTGCGCGATCACTACCGCAACCGCTTCTCGCACATTCTGGTCGACGAGTTTCAGGACACCAGTTCTCTGCAATATCAATGGCTGAAGCTGCTCGCCGGGCGAGACGCCGCGGTGTTTGCGGTCGGCGACGACGATCAGTCGATTTACGCGTTTCGCGGCGCCAACGTTAGCAATATGCACAGCTTCGAGCGCGATTTTTCGATCGGCAAGGTCATCAAACTCGAACAGAACTACCGCTCGCACGGCGCTATCCTCGATGCGGCGAACGCGCTGATCAGCCAGAACCGCGGCCGCCTCGGCAAAAATTTATGGACCGCCGAAGGCCGCGGCGAGCCGCTGCGGCTGTATCAGGCGGCCAGCGATTTCGAGGAGGCGCGCTTCATCGTCGACGAGATTCTGAATCTGCGGCGCGACGGTGTCGGGCTTTCGGACATCGCGCTGGTTTACCGTTCGAACGCGCAATCGCGTGTGCTCGAACACGCGTTGTTCAATGCGGCGCTGCCCTATCGCGTCTACGGCGGCCTGCGCTTTTTCGAGCGCCAGGAAATCAAGCACGCGCTCGCCTGGTTGCGCCTGATCGCCAATCCCGACGATGACAACGCGCTGCTGCGCGTGATCAATTTTCCGCCGCGCGGTGTCGGCGCGCGCAGCATCGAACAGTTGAACGATGCCGCGAGCGCAAAGAAGTCGAGCCTGTGGCGAGCGGCGCAGCGGCAATCGGGAATAGCGGATAGCGGGGATTTGGGATTGGGAACAGGCGATCCGGGATCGCGCAAGGTCAATCGCGGAGTGGCTGCGTTTGTTGGTCTGGTTGAAGGCATGCGCAGCGCGTGCG
>JACDAM010000073.1 GCA_013695435.1 Burkholderiales bacterium
GGACAGTGTTGCTGCGGCGGCCGCCGAAGATGAACGCCGAGATCGGCACGCCGTTCGGGTCTTCCCAGTTCGGATCGAGCGACGGGCATTGCGATGCTGGCGCGGTGAAGCGCGAGTTCGGATGGGCGGCTTTGCGCCCGGTTTTTTTGGCGATTTCGGGCGTCCATTCCTTGCCCTGCCAATCCGTCAGTTTCGGCGGCGGCGTTTTGGTCATGCCTTCCCACCAGACATCGCCTTCGGGTGTCAGCGCGGTGTTGGTGAATATGCAGTTTTTCTTCAGAGTCGCCATCGCGTTCGGATTCGATTGCTCGGAAGTCCCCGGCGCCACGCCGAAGTAACCGGTTTCGGGGTTGATCGCATAGGGGCGGCCATCCTTGCCGGGCTTGATCCACGCGATATCGTCGCCGACCGTCGTCACTTTCCAGCCGTCGAAGGCGGGCGGCGGTATGAGCATGGCGAAATTGGTTTTGCCGCACGCGCTCGGGAAAGCCGCGGTCACGTACGTCTTCTCACCGTGCGGCGATTGCACGCCGAGGATCAACATGTGCTCGGCCATCCAGCCTTCGTCGCGTCCCATGGTCGAGGCGATGCGCAGCGCGAAACATTTTTTGCCGAGCAGCGCATTGCCGCCATAGCCGCTGCCGTAAGACCAGATTTCGCGGTCTTCGGGGAAGTGGACGATATACTTTACTTTCGCGTTCGACGGCCATTTCACGTCTTTCTGACCGGCTGCAAGCGGCATGCCGACGGTATGCATGCACGGCACAAATTCGCCGTCGGCGCCGAGCACGTCCAGAACTTTGCGGCCCGTGCGCGTCATGATGCGCATGTTGACGACGACATACGGCGAATCGGAAAGCTGGACGCCAATGTGCGAAATATGCGAGCCGAGCGGGCCCATCGAAAACGGCACGACATACATGGTGCGTCCGCGCATGCAGCCATCGAACAAGCTATTCAGTTTCGTGCGCATTTCGCCGGGCGCAATCCAGTTATTGGTCGGGCCGGCGTCGTCCTTGTTCTTGCTGCAGATAAAGGTGCGGTCTTCGACACGCGCGACGTCGGTCGGGTCGGACAACGCGAGATAGCTGTTCGGGCGCAGCTTCTCGTTCAGACGAATCAGGGTTCCGGAATCGACCATCTGCTGGCACAGACGGTCATATTCCTCGACGGTGCCATCGGCCCAATGGATGCTGTCGGGCTTGCACAGCGCGGCCATATCGGCAACCCAGGCTTTCAGTTTTTCGTGCTTGACGTAATCGGGGGCTTTTGTATTGGGGACAGCAGTCCTTTGGTCCATGGCGATTTTCCGATGTGGGGCGGAAGTGAAACAGAATGGGGCTGATCTTTGATTTTGCCACACTCCGCAGCGGAGGGTAAAAGTGTTCCCGGCCAGGGAAGCAAGGCCAGATTGCTTCGCCTGTGCTCGCAATGACAGTAGTGAAATTGACGTTGTGAGGAGCGGTTTATGCGACGAGGCAATTTCGACTTGTCATTCATCAGGCACTTCCGCGGACTCAAACCGCGGCAACTGGAACCGGTCAGCTTAGATCTGTCCGGCCTTTTTCTTTTCGGCTATCATTCGTTTTTCCTGGCTTGCGGTTGTCATGACCAAGTACATCTTCGTTACCGGCGGCGTCGTTTCATCCCTGGGTAAGGGAATTGCCGCCGCGTCGCTTGCAGCCATCCTCGAATCGCGCGGCATCAACATCACCCTGCTCAAGCTCGATCCGTACATCAATGTCGATCCGGGAACGATGAGTCCGTTCCAGCATGGCGAGGTGTTCGTGACCGAAGACGGCGCCGAAACCGATCTCGATCTCGGCCATTACGAGCGCTTCGTCACCGCAAAAATGGGCAAGCGCAACAACTTCACGACCGGCCAGATATATGAGAGCGTCATAAAAAAGGAAAGGCGCGGCGATTACCTTGGCGGCACCGTGCAGGTCATCCCCCACATTACCGACGAGATCAAGAACTTCATCAAGCACGGCGCCAACGACGCGGCCGTTGCCATCGTCGAGATCGGCGGCACGGTCGGCGATATCGAATCGCTGCCGTTCCTTGAAGCGATCCGCCAGATGGGCGTCCAGATCGGGCGCAACAACACCTGCTACATTCACCTGACGCTGGTGCCCTACATCGCCTCCGCCGGCGAAATCAAGACTAAGCCGACGCAGCACTCGGTCAAAGAACTGCGCGAAATCGGTATCCAGCCCGACGTGCTGCTGTGCCGCGCCGACCGCCCGTTGCCGAATGACGAGCGCCGCAAAATCGCGCTGTTCACCAACGTCGACGTCGAAGCGGTGATTTCGGCCGTCGATGTCGATTGCATCTACAAGATTCCGGGCATGCTGCACGCGCAGAATCTCGACGGGATCGTCTGCAGGAAACTCGAAATCGAAGCGCGGCCGGCCGATCTGTCGGTGTGGCAAAAGCTGGTTTATGCGCTCGAGCATCCGCGCCAGTCGGTGAATATCGCGCTGGTCGGCAAGTACGTCGATCTCACCGAATCGTACAAATCGCTGTCGGAAGCGCTGACACACGCCGGCATGCATACCGGCGCGAAAATCAGGATTCATTACATCGATTCGGAAAATATTGAACGGCAGGGCGTCGATTGCCTGCGCGACACGGATGCGATCCTGGTGCCGGGCGGTTTCGGCAAGCGCGGCGTCGAAGGCAAGATCGCGGCGATCCGCTATGCACGCGAAAACCATGTCCCGTATCTCGGCATCTGCCTCGGCATGCAGCTTGCCGTCATTGAATTCGCGCGCAGCCGTCTTGGCTTCGCCGATGCGCACAGCACCGAATTCGATTCCGACACTCCACACCCGGTGATCGCGCTGATCAGCGAATGGCAAAACCGCGACGGGCAGTTGCAAACGCGCGGCACGGATTCGGAGCTGGGCGGCACCATGCGTCTCGGCGGCCAGGAATGCGTGCTCGAACCCGGCTCGCTCGCGCAAAAGGTGTATGGCGCGGACAGGATCGTCGAGCGGCATCGGCATCGCTACGAAGTCAACAACCGCTATCTGCCGGAACTGGAAAGAGCCGGCCTGAAAATCGGCGGCATTTCGGCCGCGGAGCGTTTGTGTGAAATGATCGAACTCGCTGATCACCCGTGGTTTGTCGCCTGCCAGTTCCACCCTGAATTTACATCGACGCCGCGAGCCGGGCATCCATTGTTCAAGGCGTTCATCAATGCTGCGGCGCGCTATTCTGTTTTTCAAACAGATATTTTTGAAAACAATAAGTTGAAGAACATCGCTTGAGTTATTTCTACTACGGGATGAGGTTGGGAAATAGCTTCGACCGCGCGCAACGAGGCGAGGCATTCCGCGTGCCGGCTGTTTTCAGCTTTTGCCAGCGGGACATGGCCACCCGATGAACTTATGTGGTTTCGCAGTCGGCATCGATAAGCCTCTATTTTTGATCGCCGGCCCATGCGTGGTCGAGTCGCGTGACATGGCATTCGCGACCGCCGGAACGCTGAAGGAAATCTGTACCGGACTGGGCTTCCCGTTCATCTACAAGTCGTCTTTCGATAAGGCCAATCGCAGCTCCGGAAAATCGTTTCGTGGCTTGGGTATGAACAAAGGACTTGAGATTTTAGGCGAGGTTAAGCGCGAGCTGACCGTGCCGGTGCTGACCGACATTCACGAAATCGACGAGATCGCCGCCGTCGCCGCGGTCGTCGATGTTTTGCAGACGCCGGCTTTCCTGTGCCGGCAAACAGATTTCATTCATGCTGCAGCTTCCGCCGGTAAACCGGTCAATATCAAGAAAGGCCAGTTTCTGGCGCCCGGTGACATGAAGCACGTGGTCGACAAGGCGAGGGCGGCGAGCGGACAGGACAATATCCTGGTCTGCGAGCGCGGCGCCTCTTTCGGCTATAACAATCTGGTATCCGACATGCGCTCGCTCGCGATCATGCGCGAAACCGGTTGTCCGGTCGTTTTCGATGCGACGCATTCCGTGCAGTTACCGGGCGGGCAAGGCAGCAAGAGCGGCGGTCAGCGCGAGTTCATCCCGGTGCTGGCGCGCGCCGCCGTCGCCAGCGGCATCTCCGGAATCTTCCTGGAGACGCACCCGGATCCGGAGCATGCGCTGTCCGATGGACCAAACGCCTGGCCGCTGAAACACATGAAGGATCTGCTTCTTACTCTTAAGGATATTGATTACCTTGTTAAGCAGCGCCGTTTCGCGGAAGAGGCCTTTGACTGTCATTCCCGCGAACCTTGCCCCAGCAGGCTTTAAGCCGGGGGGGGAATCCAGTAGATGACTGAAAAGCACTACTACGTTTATCTACTCGCGAATCAAAGAACGGCACGCTTTATCTTGGTATCACAAGTGATTTGATAAGGCGTGTATGGCAACACAAGAACGAGTTCGTTGGTGGCTTCACGAAACGCTGGCGTGGAGAACCTGGTCTGGTATGAACAGCACCGTGAGGTCGCTCAAGCCATTCTGCGAGAAAAGCAGATCAAGAAGTGGAATCGGGCATGGAAGCTGGAATTAATTGAATCTGCAAACCCGGAGTGGCAGGATTTGTATAACGATATTATCGGTTAGCACTGGATTCCCGCGTGCGCGGGAATGACAAACGAATATTAGAACTGATAAGAAGATTTGAACTGACGAGAAAATTCAATCATGACTGCAATCGTGGAAGTCAAAGCCCGTGAAGTCCTGGATTCGCGCGGCAATCCGACCGTTGAAGCCGATGTGATGCTTGCATCCGGCGTGCTCGGGCGAGCTTCGGTGCCATCCGGCGCGTCGACCGGCCACAAGGAAGCGATCGAATTGCGCGACGGCGACAAGCAGCGCTATCTCGGCCGTGGCGTGTTGCGCGCGGTCGAACACGTCAACACCGAAATCAGCGAGGCGCTGATCGGGCTCGAAGGCATGGAGCAGGCGCTGATCGATCAGACCATGATTGAACTCGATGGCTCGGACAACAAATCGCGGCTCGGCGCCAATGCGCTGCTAGCCGTGTCGCTGGCCGTCGCCAAAGCCGCTGCCGAGGAATCCGGCTTGCCGCTCTACCGCTATCTCGGCGGCTCCGGGCCGATGTCGCTGCCGGTGCCTATGATGAACGTGATCAACGGCGGCGCCCACGCCAACAATAATCTCGACATCCAGGAATTCATGATCATCCCGGTCGGCGCGCAAAGCTTCCGCGATGCGTTGCGCTGCGGCGCCGAGGTGTTTCATGCGCTGAAGAAGCTGATCGACGACAAAGGCATGGCGACAACCGTCGGCGATGAGGGCGGCTTCGCGCCGAACCTGGAAAATCACGAAGCCGCGATCAAGCTCATCATGCAGGCGATCGACGTTGCCGGTTATCTGCCGGGATCGGATGTCGCGCTCGGACTCGACTGCGCCAGCTCCGAATTTTTCAGGGACGGCAAGTATCATCTAACTTCCGAAAAAACCAGTTTGAGCGCGTCGGAATTCACCGATTACCTGGGGCGCTGGGTCGAAAAATATCCGATCATCAGCATCGAAGACGGCATGTCGGAAATCGACTGGCCGGGCTGGAAAGTACTGACCGAACGCCTTGGCGGCAAGCTGCAACTGGTCGGCGACGATCTGTTTGTGACCAACACAAGGATTCTGCAGGAAGGCATCCAGCAGGGCCTCGCCAATTCGGTGCTGATCAAGATCAACCAGATCGGCACCCTGAGCGAAACGCTGGCGGCGATCGATATGGCCAAGCGCAACGCCTATACCAGCGTCATATCGCATCGCTCGGGCGAAACCGAAGACACGACGATTGCCGATATCGCCGTCGCCAGCAATGCGATGCAGATCAAGACCGGCTCGCTGTCGCGCTCCGACCGCGTCGCGAAATACAACCAGTTGCTGCGCATCGAAGAGCAGCTCGGCGCTACCGCCTGCTACCCGGGCCGCACAGCGTTTCGCCATCTGCGTTGAGCAAAACCGCCGCACGATTTCTGACGCTTGCGCTGCTGGCGCTGATCGCCGCTGTGCAGTATCCGTTGTGGTTCGGCAAAGGCAGTTGGCGGGATGCGCACGCTAATGCCGAGCGCGTGGAGGCGCAAAAAAAAATCAATCGGCAACTGGAAAGCCGCAACCGCGCGCTCGATGCCGAAGTTCGCGACCTGAAGTCCGGCTCCGAGGCGATCGAAGAGCGCGCGCGCAGCGACCTGGGCCTCGTCAAACCAGGCGAAATCTATTTTCAGGTTCCGAAGGAAACGGGGGCAGATAAATAATCGCCTCAAGAAAGGCGCTAAGCAAGCCCTATGACCTGTCATTCCCGCGCACGCGGGAATCCAGAAGATGCGCAAATCAGGTAAGTTCAGAAAACCCTGGATTCCCGCGTGCGCGGGAATGAAAATTGTCAGAGCCTCCTAAGCGTGTTCAGCAGTAGAACGCATTCGCGAAATTGATCAGCAGCGCCGGATTCATATAGCCGCGGAAGGCCAGCGAGCTGATCAGGATCGCCAACAGCATCAGCAGCGACCAGACCCAGAAATTGCGTTTCACGATTTTCTCCTGCGGGCGTTTTCCAGTTTCACGCGCCGAACTCATGCCTCGCGGTTCGCCTGGCTCACGCCGGCTGTTCCCGATAGACCGGCGCAACGCCGCGCTCGTCGATCGGCCAGCAGACCAGTCCGGCCAGCACGCTGAGCGCAATTGCGCTCAGCCAGATGGTCTGATACGAACCCGTCACATCGAATACGTAGCCGCCATACCAGGCGCCGATGAATCCGCCGAGCTGATGACCGAGAAAAACGATGCCGAATAATGTCGACATGTATTGGACGCCAAAAATCTGCGCGACCAGGCCATTGGTCAATGGTACCGTGCCCAGCCACAAAAGCCCGATTGCCGAAGCGAACAGGCAAGTCGTCAGCGGCGTGACCGGCAACGCAATGAACGCGGCAATGACCAATGCGCGGCCGAAATACAGCGCCGACAGTATGCGCTTCTTGCTGTAGCGTCCGCCGAGAAAACCGCAGCCGTACGAGCCGATGATATTGAAGAACCCGATCAGCGCGAGCGCTGTCACGCCGATAGTCGGCGTCTGGCCGCGGTCGAGCAGGAATGCCGGCAAATGCGTGAGTATGAAAACGATCTGGAAACCGCACACGAAAAAGCTGAACGTCAAGAGCCAGAAGCCCTGATGGGCGGCAGCCTGGCGCACTGCCGCGGCCATGCTGTGCGTTGCCGCGGGCTGAATGCTGTGCGCGGCGGGGCCGCCGATGCTTTTCAATCCGTCGCTGATTTCTGGTTCGTTGCCGTTTTTCAAGGCGGCGCTTTTGTTCTTCATTCCATACGCCAGCGGGGCGATCAGCAGCGTCGATAGCGCAAACCCAATCAGCGCAGCCTGCCAGCCCCAGGAGCTGATCAGCGTTTGTCCATAGGGCAGCATGATGAATTGTCCGAACGATCCGCCGGCCCCGGCTATGCCCAGCGCCATGCTGCGTTTTTCCGCGCTGACTGCGCGGCCGACGACACCCATGACCACCCCGAACGTCGTGCCGCTCAAGCCAAGGCCGATCAACACGCCGGCCGATAGATCGAGCCCGAGCGCGGTATCGGCATAGGCCATCAACAGCAGGCCGAGCGCATAAAGCAGACTGCCCGTGATGACGACGCGCCCGGCGCCGAATTTGTCGGCGATCATGCCGGCAAACGGCTGCGCCAGGCCCCATACCAGATTCTGCGCGGCGAGCGCGAACGCGAACGTTTCGCGGCCCCAGCCGAGATCGACGCTCATCGGTTGCAGGAACAGGCCAAATGTCTGCCGGATGCCGACCGACAGCGTCAGGATCAGGCACGCGCAAAGCGAGAACGACCCCGGGGCGTAGCGGGGTGGCGCCAAGACTGCGCGCCGCGCCGCTGATGTTTTCTGTCATTCGATGCGGTCGTGCAAAAAGAGGGAAGGGCTGCGGCTATACTTCGAGTCGTTGCTCGTCCTGCCGTTCGCACCACACCAGCCCGAATGATTACATTGGACCGCGTATCGAGGACTTTCGATGGCCAGCCCGCGCTGGCGGCGACCACGCTGCCCTTCGCCGCGGGCCAGACCACAGTCGTGATCGGCCCGAGCGGCTGCGGAAAATCGACGCTGCTACGCCTGATCGCCGGTCTGGTGCGGCCGGATTCGGGGCGCGTTGCGATCGACGGCGTCGAGATGCACGCCGACAACGAAAATCAGTTGCGGCACACCATCGGGTATGTGATTCAGGACGGCGGGCTGTTCCCGCACCTGACCGCGCGGCAGAATGTCGCTTTGCTCGCGCGCTTTCTGAAGCGCCCGCTGGCGTGGATCACAGCGCGCATCGAGGAGTTGCGCACGCTCGTCAATCTGCGCGGCGAACTGCTCGCACAGTATCCGCAGCAGCTTTCTGGCGGCCAGCGCCAGCGCATCGCCCTGATGCGCTCGCTGATGCTCGACCCCAAGCTGCTGCTGCTCGATGAACCGCTGGGGGCGCTCGATCCGCTGATTCGCGCCGAGTTGCAGACCGAGCTCAAGAGCATTTTCGCGCGGCTGCAAAAAACCGTGATTCTCGTCACCCACGACATGAATGAGGCGGCGCATTTCGCCGACGACATCGTGCTGCTGCGCGACGGTCGCGTGGTTCAGCGCGGCGCGCTCGACGATCTGATCGAACGCCCCGCCGAGCCCTTCGTGAGCGACTTCATTCGCGCGCAGAAATCGATACTCGATGCCAAAATCCGAGAGGCCAGGCCGGGATGAGCGCTGTGGCGCGCGCGATCATTCTGCTCAGCGCGCTCTTTGCAACCGCTGCGAATGCAGCGGACGCGCGGGATGGGCTGACGATCGCATCCAAACGTTTCACCGAATCCTACATTCTCGGCGAGATCGTTGCGCAGACTGCGCGCAGCGCCGGGGAAACACAGGTCGTGCACAGGCCCGGGCTCGGCAACACCGGCATCGTATTCGCGGCCTTGCAAGCCGGCAGCATAGACGCGTATCCGGAATACACAGGGACGATCGCGCGAGAATTGTTGAAATCGGACGCCAGCGATCTTGCGGCGATCAATCGCGAGCTCGCGCCGCTTGGGCTCGCCGCCGGCATTCCATTCGGGTTCAACAACAGCTACGCCCTGGCGATGCGCGAAGCTGAAGCGGCGGCGCTGGCAATCAGCGCCGTTTCCGATCTGGCGCGACACCCCGGATTGACGCTGGGCTTGTCGCAGGAATTTTTGCAACGAGAGGACGGCTGGCCGGCGTTGCGACAGGCATACGATTTGCCGTTCACTGCCCCGCGCGCGATCGATCATGGCCTCGCCTACGAAGCGCTCGTCGCTGGTGAGATCGACGTCATCGATATCTATTCGACCGATGCGAAAATCGCGGAATACGATTTGCGCGTGTTGCGCGACGATCGCAAGGTGTTTCCGGCCTATGACGCTGTCTTGCTGTATCGCGCCGATCTGCCGCGGCGTTTGCCGAAAACCTGGGCGGCGCTGCAAAAGCTCGAAGGCGGCATTGCGGCCGGGCGGATGATCGCGATGAATGCCGAAGCCGAACTCGGCGGCATCGGCTTCGCGCAAATCGCGGAAAAGTTCCTTGCGGGCGATCGCTCCGGCGCCGGTGCGCCCGCAAAACGCCGCTTCATCGATCTTTTGTTCGGCCCGGATTTCTGGCGGCTGACGCGCGAGCATCTGGTGCTGGTGCTGGTTTCGCTGGCGGCCGCCGTCGCAGCGGGCATTCCGCTCGGGGTCTGGGCGGCGCGCTCGCCACAGGCCGCATCCGCGATTCTGGCAAGCGTCAGCGTAATCCAGACCATCCCTTCGCTCGCGCTGCTGGCGTTCCTGATTCCGCTGCTGAACCGGATCGGCACGCTGCCGGCGCTGATCGCGCTATTTTTGTATTCGCTGCTGCCTATCGTCCGTAATACCCACAGCGGACTGGTTTCGATCGCGCCAGGACTGCTCGAATCGGCGCGCGCTCTGGGGTTGCCGGCGTTCGCGCGCCTGCGCCTCATCGAATTGCCGCTGGCGACGCCGTCGATCGCGGCAGGCATCAAGACGGCGGCGATCATCAGTGTCGGCACCGCGACCATTGCCGCGTTCATCGGCGCCGGCGGCTATGGCGAGCGCATCGCGGCCGGCCTTGCCGTCAATGACAATGCCATACTGCTGTCCGGCGCCATTCCGGCAGCGGCGCTTGCGCTCCTGATCGAAGGCGGCTTCGCGCTGGTTCAGCGCTGGTGGATTCCTGCCGGGCTACGGGCGGCCTAAGAAGCCGTCATTGCGAGCAGCCTTTAGCCCCTGACTTGATCCGGGGGAAGCAATCTCACCTTTAGTAATATCAAGGGCCTGGATTGCTTCGTTGCAAAAACGCGCCTCGCGATGACCCTAGGCCAAAAGGCTTATATACGCCGGCCCCGATTCGCGTAAAAATTGCGTGCCGCGCTGGACTGTAAAGTCGATGCAGCGAAGCTTGGCGACCTTGATGGAAAACAAACCGGAGGGAGGAGGCAGAATGGCCGAACAATGGACGGAAGGCGGACCGGGCAACGAGGGATGGTCGGGACCGGAACAATCGATACAAACCGTGGAGCGGGCAAAAAACATCCTGCTCAAGCCGAAGCAGGAATGGCTGGTCATCGAGCCCGAAACGACCTCGACGCAAACGCTGTACAAAAAATACATCGCGCCGCTCGCCGCGATCGGACCGCTGTGCGCGTTTATCGGATTTTCCGTGATCGGCATGAGCGTGCCCTTGCTCGGCACTTACCGCACACCAATCGGAGCCGGCATCGGCCAGGCGATCGCTTCATTCGCGTTTGCGCTGGTCGCGGTTTATCTGATTTCGCTGATCATCAATGCGCTGGCGCCGACGTTCGGGGCGCGGAAGGATCAGGGGCAGGCACTAAAGGTTGCCGCCTATTCGTTGACGCCGAGCTGGGTGGCCGGCTTCCTGCTGCTGATCCCCGCGCTGGGCATGCTGGGCGTCCTGCTGTCGTTGTACGGCCTGTACCTGCTTTACCACGGGCTGATGACGGTCATGAAAGCGCCGCGGGAAAAAACACTGGGCTATACAGTTGTCGTCGTGATCTGCGCGATTCTGATGAACATCGTGTTCGCATTCATCGCGGCCGCGCTGATCGGCGTCAGCGGGCCGGGCGCTCCCATGCCGGCGGCGGTCGGTAGCGCACCGGCGCCAGGCATGGCCAGCGGCACGATATCGCAGCCAGCGCCGCAACCCCCGAACTCCGGCTTCGAAAAACTCGATACGCTGAGCAAGCAAATGGAAGCCGCTGCTGCCAAGGCGGAAAAGGGCGGGCCGGACAGCGCGCAAGCGATGGGTGACATGCTGGCGGCGTTGAGCCAGATGGCGGGCGGCAGCGGCAAGGCCGAGGTCGTCGCGGTCGAGGACTTGCGCGCCTTGCTGCCGGCGGATCTGCCGGGCATGAAACGGCTATCGGCGGAGGCCGAGAAATCCGCCGCGATGGGCGTCGTGATGGCGGCCGCGACCGGCCTCTATCAGGGGGGCGACAAAAAACGCATCACCGTCAAGATCGAAGATACCGGCAATCTGAGCGGGCTGGCAGCTATGGCCAGCAACATGGACAACGCCGGCGAAAAAATTACCGACACCGGTTACGAAAAAACCACGACCTTCGGTGACCGCAAGATTCGCGAGAAATACGATCGGAAATCGAATTCCGGCGCCGTGTCGATGATGATCGGCGAGCGCTTCAAGGTCGAGGCCGAAGGGTCCGGTGTCGACGTCGGTGAATTGAAAAACGCGCTCGGCAAAGTCGACGTCGCCAAACTCGAAGCAATGAAAACTGAAGCTGAGAAATAAACCAGGCGGCCTGCGGCCGCCCCCAGTTTGGCGATACGATCGAAACTTACAATCAACAAGGAGAAAGAAAAATGAAGGGCTGGTCGAATGCACTGACAGTTATTTTCGCGGCAAGTCTGGCGAATCCGGGTATAGCCTTCAATGCCAATGCGGCGGACGCGTGCGCACCGGTGCGCAAAGCGATGGACGCGCATCTGAAATCCGAACGCATGAAAGTGCGAATGCTGACGTCGGGCCAGAACTCAGGCGAAACCGAGGCGATGATCGTGCCGGAAGGCATGTACATCAAACTCAACGAGCAATGGATCAAATCGCCGATTGCGTCGAGCCGTGAGGAAATCATGAAGTTCGCCGATCCCGGTAAAGTGACGCTGACCGATTGCAAAGCGGTAGGCAGGGAAGCGGTGGACGGTGCGGCTACCGCGGTTTATACCTACAAGGGAAAAGTCGAAGGCCAGAAAGAGAGCGAGGGCAAAATCTGGATCGGCAACGAGGACGGTCTGCCGCATAAAGCGGAAGTCAAATCGGGCAGCACGCTGATCACCCAGTTCATCAGTCATGGCGCGGAAATCCAGGCGCCGAAAGGCGGGCTGGAATTGCCCGCGGGCATCGGAAATTTGATCAAGGGTTTTATGAAATAATGCCGGAAACCAGGCGGCGCCCGATGCCGGTCTGACCCAAGCGAAGATCGGTGGTCTTCTTCGCTCAGTGGACACGCCATGCGCTAAACTGGTTTTTACCGACTTTGTCAGTGGGGCAGCTATGCGAAGCAGTCGAACGTTACCGCGCTTCTGAATCCCAGACTGTTTGAGCCGCGTTGCGTTCACGTTTCCCGCAAGGCCGTCACAATCAAAAGGTATCTATGCGAACTTCGACAAGAGCAGTCTTTCTCGTCTGCTTGTGGACGGCGATCGGCGCAAGCTGCGCCAGCGCAGCAGAACCCGATTGCGAACCTGTACTGGCCGCCCAGATCGCGCAATCGCAAGCCGATCGCTACAGCGTCAAAACGTCCATGTCCGGCAGGGCCGGCACGGAAGCGGGCGAAATCATGAAAACGCCGGAGGGCATGTTCGTGAAGCGCGACGGCAGGTGGGCGAAATCACCGGTTCAGTTGACGCAAAAAGATCGCGCCGATCTGATCGAATACGGCAGGAAAAATATCAGCAATTGCAAGCTGTTCGGCAAGGAAACGCGCGACGGAAAAGCCATGGCGATCTACACCTATAACCAGAAAGCGCCGAACCTGCCGACCAGCGACATCAAGCTGTGGATCGGAACTGCCGATGGCCTGCCGCACAAACTGGAAGTCAGCACCGGCGACAAAAACGTTACGCAGACGATCGATTACAGCGCGGCCATCAAGGCGCCGAAATAACGCCGCTTTCCCGCGGCCCGGCTCACATTTCTTTTCCGCTTCCCCGGCCGGTTTCGAACTCCGTTCGGCCAGCGCTTGCATCGTCGTATTTCCCTTTTTGTGAATCAGAGCACTTTCCCATGACTACCAGTTGGCGACCGGGCAAAGTGCGTGCCGCGCTCGCGCGCCTGCTCCGCGAAACTTTCTTCCACGAGGCGCTGCGGCCCGGTCAGGAAGAGGTCATCCACTCGATTTTGCAGCGCAGGAGTACGCTCGCCATCATGCCGACCGGCGCCGGCAAATCGCTGTGCTATCAATTGCCCGCGCTGCATTTGCCGGGCACGACGATCATCGTCTCGCCGTTGATCTCGTTGATGAAAGACCAGGCTGGCAAGCTTGCGGCGCTCGGCGTGCAGGCGTTCGAGGTCAACAGCACGCTCTCCGCCAGCGAAGAAAGCGCCACGCTCAACGCCATCGCGTCCGGCAAAAACGACTTCGTTTTCACCACGCCGGAGCGCATGACCGATCCCGCCTTCATCGAACTGCTGCGCAAGACCAGGATCGATCTGTTCGTCATCGACGAAGCGCATTGCATTTCGCAATGGGGCCACGATTTTCGCCCCGCGTATCTGAGTCTGGGCGGGACGATCCGAGCGCTTGGCCAGCCGCGCGTGCTTGCGTTGACCGCGACCGCTACCGCGGAAGTCGCCGACGATATCCGCAAGCAACTCGGCCTGCCTGACATGCACGTCATCAATACCGGCGTCATGCGCGCGAATCTGTGCTACGAAGTCGTGCATGTCGTCAGCGACGAGCAGAAGCTGCTGCATCTTGCGCGTCTGCTGCGGGAAGTCGAAGGCAACGGCATCGTGTATTGCGCGACGGTGAAGGACGTTGCAGCGATCACCGAACGGCTCGTCGACAGCGGATTCGACGTCGTCCCTTATCACGGCAAATTGCCAAAGCGCGAGCGCACCGAAAATCAGGATCGCTTCACGGCCGGCGAGCCGAAGGCGGTGATCGCGACCAATGCGTTCGGCATGGGCATCGATAAAGCCGATATCCGCTTCGTGGTTCACTACGATTTCCCGGCTAACCTCGAATCGTATTACCAGGAATCCGGGCGCGCCGGACGCGACGGCAAACCGGCTCGCTGCATTCTGCTCTACGACATCGGCGATCGCCGCACGCAGCTTTTCTTCATGGCCGGCCGCTATCCGCGCATCGAAGACATCGTCTGCGTCCACCACGCCTTGCAGGACTTACGCGCGAGCGAAGCCGCGGTGGATTTGACGCGCATCCAGGATGCGGCCAGCGAAGTCGCCCGATCCAGAGTCCGCATTGTGCTGGCGATGATGAAAGACCTCGGTCTTGTCACGGAAAGCCGCGGCGCCAGATTCCGGTTGCTGCAAGCAACGAATGACCATCGTGTTCAGCCGTTCGACAACATGCTGGCGCATTTCGAACAGAAAGCCGAGAGCGACAAGCGCAAGCTCGAACGCATGATGCTGTATGCGCAGACAGGGCGCTGCCGCTGGAAAATTCTGCTGGAATATTTTGGCGAGAAAGTCGATTGGGAAAATTGCGGGCATTGCGACAATTGTCTGTGTCCCGTATCGATCTTGGCGGAGGACGCTTCCCAAACCGCAACGCATGAGCCTGAAAACCTGTCGCCACGCTTTCGTGTCGGCGACAAGGTCAGGCTGGCGAGGCACGGAAAAGGCACGATCGAGCAGATCGAAGGCGAAATCGTGACCATCGCGTTCGCCCAAGGCGAGACGCGGAGATTTCACAGCGACTACGTCAGGAAACTTTAGGGGTTGTTGGAAAAAGCGCAACGTGTCATTGCGAGGAGCGTTTCGTGAGGAAGCGGGTTATCTGTCACGGTATCCAGAAATAAGGCGCTGCGGAAATCATCCTGACATTGCGCGTTGACAACGGGATAGCCGGCGTAAACAATGTAATTTTTGTATACAAAGGTCACAAGATGAGTGAACCGATCACTTTAAGGCTGGATCCAGACTTGAAAGCACGTCTCGATAATCTGTGCAAAGCGACGGAACGCAGTCGGGCGTTTCTGGCTGCGGAGGCGGTCAGACAGTACGTGGAATTGAACGAATGGCAGATCGCCGCGATCGAGGAAGGCATCCGTGAGGCGGATCAGGGCAGATTGATCGATCACGCAACTCTGAAAGCCAAGTGGGAGAAGCGGCTTGCGGTTGCGCTGGTCAAAGCGCGCTGAACGCGATCTCGACGAGATCGCGGCTTATATCGGAATCGACAGCCCTCCTGCCGCGGCAAGGGTCATTCTGGAACTCATCGAGCAAACCGAAGCATTGTCGATCCAGCCGGCGATCGGGCGAGCCGGTCGTGTTGCAGGAACCCGCGAATTTATCATCGCGGGCCTGCCTTACATTATTCCCTATCGGGTGCGCGGCAATGACGTCGAGCTTTTGCGCGTTCTGCACACCTCGCGCCGCTGGCCGGAAGACATCTAAACGCACGCCAGCATCACCCGCGTTTTTTGCACGCCCGACAGCAGTTTTTCCATTTGCTTGACCGGAATCTTCCGGCCCGCCTGGTTGCGCAATTCGTCGTTCAGGCTTTGCAAGCCCGCGCACGCTTTCGTGTGGTCGCCGTCAGTCGCGGCGCTTTCGATGTTTTCCAGCCTGCCGATCAAGGCATCCAGCAAGCGAGGCGGCAGGAATGGCCGCAGCGTTTGCAGCAACTGCAACACGATATCGGAAATGACCAAACCGAGGATCGCGCCGAACTCGAATGCGCCGGCATCGCACTGCGCGCCGCCCACGCCGTCGCCATTAACCGGTCGAACGAAATCGCGCTGATCGCGGTTGGAGCAGTTGAAAAACGAATTTCCGGTCGCGCTCGAATTGCCCGTGCCTTTATCGATCGCCGGGCTGTCCGATTGCAGCGCGTGCGTGCGCGTCGGCCCGCCGTTACTGGCCAACGCGGAAAGTTGCGGATCGAGCGGCGTGTTGACGCTATCGTTGACGATGCCGATCTGATCGAACGCGGTATCGCCGGTGATGGTGTCGGCGATGTTGCAATTGGTGTTACTGATGCCGACGACATTACCGCGGAACGAGGTGAGCGCCGCCGCATCGGGCGTCGCAGCCGTGACTTTGCTCCAGCAATCCGGCGAGTAGCCGGGCTGGAAGCGGCTGCGATTGTCGGTGTTGCCCGCGAGGATCGAATTGCCCATGTTGAGGTTGCCGGCGTTGTAGATGCCGCCGCCGAAGGTCAGGCCGTTGTCGCCGCCGCCGACGTTCGCCTGGTTATCGGTGATCGTCGAAAAAGCGATTGCCGCATCGCCGAAATTCATCAGCGCGCCGCCACGCGCATCGGCGCGATTACCGCTCAACGTGCTGTTGTTGATGCGCAAGTCGCCGCCGGCGTTGCGGATCGCGCCGCCGCGACATGCCGAATTGCCACTGATCGTGCTCTTGTCGATGTCCGCAACCGCGCCGCCGAAATTCAGAATGCCGCCGCCCGATGAGGTCTGTCCGCCGCAACCGCCGAGGGGCAGCGTATTGCCGCGTATCGTGCTGCGGCGTACGTTGAGCGTGCCGCCATTGCTGATGCCGCCGCCGAATTCGTTGCTGTCGTTGTTTTCGACCACGCTGCGCGCCAGGGTCAGCGTGCTGCCTTGGGAGATCGATACGCCGCCGCCCTGCACGAAGCTGCCGCCGCGGCCGTTGCGGATCGTCACGCCGGAGATGTTGACCGTCGGGCCAACGCCGATGCCGGATTCGAAACTCAGACATGCGGCGAAGCCAAGGCCGCCATCGCCATCGTCGACGAATACGTCGATGAAAGCGCCGGTCGTGCCGTTGTAGCGCAGCACCTGCCCGGTGTGGCGGCTGATCACGTACAGATTGCCGTCGGGTCCGAACGAAATATCCGTCGGCCCGTCGAGCCCGCCGCTGCCTGCCGCGACAAAGGTATCGATGAAAGCGCCGGTCGTGCCGTTGTAGCGCAGGATGCGATCGTTGGCTTCGCTCGCGACATAGAGCCGGCCATCGGCACCGAAGGTAAGTCCGCGCGCTGTGCTCAAGCCGCCGCTGAATGCGGGCACGAAAGTATCGACGAACGCCCCGGTGTTCGCGTTGTAGCGCAGCACCGCGTCGGGGCTGACGCTCGTCACATAAAGATGGCTGCCGCGGAACACAATGCTGTTCGGCAGGCCAAGGCCGCCGCTGCCGATACCGACGAAGGTATCGATGAACGCGCCGGTCGCGCCATTGAAGCGCTGGATGCTGCCCGCGCCGGGCTGGAATTTGGTCACGTACAAATGACCGCCGGGTCCGAAGGCGATATCGGTCACGCCGGGCGCGCTGGCCGAAGAAATGAAGCTGCCGAGAAAGCTGCCGTCGCGCGAATAGCGATTCACACCGCTCGTGAAACCGCCGACGAACACATCGCCGCCATTCGGTTTGCGGACCAACGCGCCCGGGAAATCGAGCCCGCCGCTGCCGGTAGGAATGACAGTTTGCGCGAAGCCGCCGGTCGCCAATTTGTAGCGTATGACTTTGTCGCCGCTCGAATCGCACACCAGCAAACCGTTCAGCGTGATGTTCATCACGCGCGTCGCGTCGTTGCCGTCGATGAAAGTCGTGCCCGCGCCGGCGCCGTTGATGGTCAGATTGTCGAGAACGTCGAGATCGTCATTCGGCGATTCACCGATCGGGTTTGCGAGCGGCACTGTCAGCACATAGTTGCCGCCCGGAAGCGTGATCGAGTCATTGCCGGATAACGCATTCGACTCCTGAATGGCAGCGCGCAGCGTGCATTCTCCGGCCGAACTCAGGCACGCAGTGTCGCCAAGGTTGCTGTCAATGGCGTCCGTGACACTGTTGACCGTAAAGACGTCGGCGTAGACGCCCGGCGCGATGGCTGCGAAGGTCAGGTACAACAGCGTATTGATTGTGCTGCGGGCTACATGGGCGTCCACGATGTGCCTCCTGCGGCGTGAGGGAACGCCTATCATGATCCGGCCGCGGGCAAATGAAAATATGACTTATGGGCTATGACCAAAGTCATAGAACGATCTACAACAAGGCGCTGCGGAAGTCGTCTTGAAAGCGCGTTGACAACAAGATCGCTGGCATAACAATGTATTCTTTGTATACATGGCGAGAGAAATGAGCGAACCGATGACCTTGAGGCTGGATCCAGACCTCAAACAGCGTCTTGATAAGTTGTCCAAGGCGACCGAACGCAGCCGGGCATTTCTGGCCGCCGAGGCAGTCAGGCAATACCTCGAAATCAACGAATGGCAGATTGCCGCCATAGAAGAAGGTGTCCGCGAAGCGGATCAGGGCAATCTGATCGATCACGCCAAGCTGAAGGCTAAATGGGAGAAAAAGCTTGCGGCTGCGCTGGACAAAGCGCGCTGAGCGCGATCTCGACGAGATCGCGGCTTATATCGGAATCGACAGTCCTCCCGCCGCGGCGCGAGTCATTCTGGAACTTATCGAGCAAACCGAAGCATTGTCAATCCAGCCGGCGATTGGGCGGCCCGGCCGTGTTGCGGGAACGCGAGAATTTATCATGGCGGGTCTGCCTTATATCCTTCCCTATCGGGTGCGCGGGAGCGACGTTGAAATTCTGCGTGTACTGCACACCTCCCGGCGTTGGCCGGAGGATATCTAGTTCGGAAATCCGCTTCTCGCAGCATGACTCCCATTTATCTGCTGGTTTTTGTTGCAGCGGTATCGGCGCCGGAACAAGAATCGAACGCTGATCATCCCTGATGAGTATCACTTGATACGCCCCCGGAAATTACTGCGGAGGCTTAATCGTTATGGTGAAGAAGTGCTGAAGGTTTATTGGGTCTGATCATGGAAGCAATCAGAATTGATACCTAGAAGCTTCAGGAAATAATGGATGGAACGATACGCCGAACGGAAATTTTGTTAGGGCTTGGTCTCATGCAGCCTCACGCACAGATTTCAACGACTATAAGTTATCGGAGGTAGCGCAGCGGCTGAAGGGATTCGAGATCGAGTTTGGACCGCCGGACGCGTCTACGGAAGAAATCTCGATTTTCAAACGCGATTTTGCACTTTGGCTGATCGGTTGCGGGTTCCGCGATTTAATTGAATGCTTCGCCTTTTTTTGTGATGCTGTTCATAGATATTGCTTACTGATCGAAAACAACAAGGGGCAGGACAAGTTCGGGGACCCCGAGAAAGTACAGGCAAAATTTCATACCGCTGGCTTGGAAGAAAAGCTGAACTTGCTGCAAACCCGATTTAAGGTTGTTCCAGGGAATCCCGAGCACACTGAGTTTATCGTCTCGATCCAAAAGGCCAGAAACTGCCTGGTTCACCGATTCGGTATTGTCGATAAGGATAGAGATTGCAGTGCTGACGGTTCGATGCATGTGATGTGGCGCGCCAATCACGCATTCGGCCTTCTAGGAGAAAGCGGTAAGCGCATCGAGTTTTCTGAGAAAATTTCCCTTCCGGAACCTGGTCGAATAGCTATCGAACTCGTGAAGCGAGATGCAGTATTTCAACCCAGGCAAACCTTGTATTTTTCGATGCCCGATCTTCGGGAAATATGTTTCTTCATCTGCTTTGCGCGTCAGGAACTTTGAGATCGTTCCAGGCATACATGCGAGAGAGGGGCATTTCAGAAGAGCCAGCGAATAATAAATCGTCGTGAAGCTGCTGGAATGCGACTGGCGCCCCGAACACGAATCGAACGTGCGACCTACCCCTTAGGAGGGGCCGAAAGCCGGGTTTGCCGTCGTTCGCTGGTGTCCATCCTAGTAATAAATCTCGGTGCAAGTCAGCTTATTAGGTCCGTCTTTGTCTTTTGCTGTATGTGGGCGTATATTGCCGGTTAAGTCCACAGTGAGTCCACAGCATGAAAGTAAAGATCACGCGGGAACTGCTTAGGGATATCAATCCGGGCAGGAAGCAGCAAGATATTGCCGACACCGAGATGCAGGGTTTCGGTGTCCGCGTGATGCCATCCGGCGTCATTTCCTACGTTGTGCGCTACCGCCAAAAAGACGGCCGGCAGACTCGACACGCCATCGGCCGCTATCCGCTTATGACGGTATCTGCGGCACGAGAAGCAGCCAGGCAGACCCTGGCCAGCATCACGAAAGGCGCCGACCCGAAAGACAAGCCGAGGGTCGAGCACACGCTGAAATCATTCCTTGAACAGGAATACAAGGCTTGGGTTGCGACCCATCACAGAAACCCGGACAAGACTGTCGGGCGCATCAGGAAGTGCTTTGCAAAGTTCTATGCCAGACCACTGAACGCGATATCGCCGTGGATACTGGAAAAGTGGCGCGGCGAATGTCTGAAACGCGGGACCAAACCATCGACCATCAACCGCGACATCGTGATGCTCAAGGGTCTGCTATCCGTCGCGGTCAAGTTCAAGCAACTGACCGAGCATCCGTTAAAAGGCTTCTCTCCTCTCAAGGAAACCGACGGCGAGATGGTGCGGTTTCTGTCGGATGATGAAGAGGCGCGATTACGCGCGGCGCTGGACGCAAGGGAGGAGCGCGAACGGGCAGGGCGAGCGAGCGCGAACCTGTGGCGTCGTGAGCGCGGCTATGTGCTGCTTCCAGACCTGCGAGCACGGCCGTTTATCGACCATCTGAAGCCGATGGTTTTGCTTTCGCTGAATACGGGAATGCGGCAGGGAGAAGTATTCAATTTGCGCTGGCCGCAGTGCGCGTTGGATCGATCGTTACTGACGGTCAAAGGTGAGTCAGCTAAAAGCGGTAAGGCGCGCCATATAC
>JACDAM010000074.1 GCA_013695435.1 Burkholderiales bacterium
GGTTCACCTTGTTTATACAGACGGTAGAGTTCAATGCGCTCGGCTAAGGTAAGTTGTTCATATCGGGTTCCCATGGCAACACCTTATACGGGTGTTGCACTTGTTTCGTGAATTCAGGGAATCCAGCGACTGCGCAGAGTAAGACAGTTTAGGGACGTCTGGATTCCGGCTCCCTGTTTAAGGCCTGCCGGGACCAGCTTGTAGAAATGAAGGCGATGGGAAATATTCGGAACGTCTTACGACGATACCTTGACCGGCTTTTTCGGGCCCGCGCCGATCGCGCGATTGCCGATATCGCGCCGCATCTGGCAGCCGTCGAAACGGATCTGCTCGGCAATCTGATAAGCGCGGCGGCGCGCCATGCGCACGCTGTCGCCGAGCGCGGTCACGCACAAGACGCGGCCGCCATTGGTGATGAGCTGCTTGTCGCGCAGCGCGGTGCCGGAATGGAATACGTGGAAATCGTCCTCGGGCTTCGGCAATCCATGGATCGCATCGGCCATGCGCGGCGCCTCCGGGTAACCGTGCGCGGCTAGGACGATGCCGAGCGCGGTGCGTCTATCCCATTCCGCCTCGATCTCGTGCAGCGTCCCGGCTGCGCCGCGGTCGATCAGGCTCAGTAAATCGCTTTTCAGGCGCAGCAGAATCGGCTGGGCTTCGGGATCGCCGAGGCGGCAGTTGAATTCGAGCACCTTGAGGTCGTTGTCCTTGATCATGACGCCGGCATAGAGAAAGCCGCTGTACGGCACGCCGTCCTGCTCCATGCCGGCGACCGTCGGCTGAATGATTTCGCGCATGATCCTGGCGTGCAACCGCGGCGTGATGACCGGCGCCGGCGAATAGGCGCCCATGCCGCCGGTATTCGGGCCGAGATCGTCGTCGAGTAAACGCTTGTGATCCTGGCTGGTCGCCAGCGGCAATATATTCTTGCCGTCGACCATGACGATAAAGCTGGCTTCCTCGCCTTCGAGAAATTCCTCGACAACGATTTTCGACGATCGATTCCCGGCAGGCAGCAAACGATCGATCGCCGCATGTGCATCGGCAAGCTGCATGGCGACGAAAACGCCTTTGCCGGCGGCGAGACCATTGGCCTTGACGACGGTAGGCGCGCCCTGCTGATCGACATACGCATGCGCCGCGCCTGCCTCGGTAAAGCTGGCGTAAGCAGAAGTCGGTATGCCATGGCGCAGCATGAAAGCCTTGGCGAAATCTTTCGAGCTTTCGAGCTGCGCCGCCGCTTTGGTCGGCCCGAAAATCCTGAGCCCGGCATCGCGGAACGCATCGACGATGCCGTCCGCGAGCGGCGCTTCCGGGCCGACCACGGTCAGGGCGATCTGCTCGCGTCTGGCGAATCCGACCAGCACCGGAATCGATGTGATCGGAACATTGAACAAGCCGTCTTCCGCAGCGGTCCCGGCGTTGCCTGGCGCAACGTAGACCTTGGATACGCGGGGCGAAGACGCCAGCCGCCAGCCGATTGCATGCTCGCGGCCGCCGCCGCCGATGACGAGTAGTTTCATTCAGCCTTTCGAAAGGTCACTGCGAAATCGGCAAGAAGGGATGCCGACCGATGCCGCGGATGTCATTCCCGCGCACACGGGAATCCATTCCCTGTTCACCTTGACTCTGCTGGATTCCGGCTCGCGTCCGAAGGACGCGTCCGGAATGACAGGCAAAGGACGACTAATGGCGAAAATGACGCACGCCGGTGAACGCCATCACCATGCCATGCTGATCGGCGGCCGCGATCACTTCATCGTCGCGCAGGCTGCCGCCCGGCTGGATGATGGCGGCGGCGCCGGCTTCGGCGATGACGTCTATGCCGTCGCGGAACGGAAAAAACGCATCGGATGCGACGACCGAACCGCTCAGCGCGAGGCCGGCATTCTGCGCCTTGATGCCTGCAATGCGCGCGCTGTCGATGCGGCTCATCTGGCCGGCGCCGACGCCCAGTGTCTGACCTTCGCGGCAGAATACGATGGCATTCGATTTGACGAATTTGGCGACGCGCCATGCGAACAGCATATCGTCGATCTGCTGCGGCGAGGGCCGGCGTTTGCTGACGATTGTGAGATCGGCTTTGACTATGCGCGCGGCATCGGGCGTCTGCACCAGCAGGCCGCCGCCGACCCGCGCGACATTGAAAGCGTTCGCGTCCCGGGCGTCCGGCAGCGGCACTTCGAGCACGCGCACATTGCCCTTGCGGGCAAGCGCCGGCAGCGCGGCTTCGTCGATGCGCGGCGCAATTACGACTTCGGCGAATTGCTGGGCGACGGCCTCGGCGGTCGCGGCATCGAGCGCCCGGTTGAAAGCGATAATGCCGCCGAAAGCCGAGGTCGGATCGGTCGCGAACGCGCGCTGGTAAGCGGCGAGCGAATCTTGGTCGATCGCGACGCCGCATGGATTGGCATGCTTGATGATGACGCAGGCCGGCGCATCGAAAGTCTTCACGCATTCCCACGCGGCGTCGGCGTCGGCGATGTTGTTGTACGACAGCTCCTTGCCCTGCAACTGCCGATAATGACTCAGGCTGCCGGGCGCGGGCGCGAGGTCGCGATAGAAAGCGGCGTGCTGGTGCGGATTCTCGCCGTAGCGCAGGTCCTGAATTTTTTCGAAGGTCAGATTCAGGCGCTGCGGGAAGCGCGTAGGCAGGTCGTTGTCGTCGAGGGCAGTCAGGTAATTGCTGATCGCAGCATCGTAGGCGGCTGTGTGCGAGTAGGCTTTTTTCGCCAGCGCGAAACGCGTCCGCAAGGCCAGCGAGCCGGCGGCGCGCTGCATTTCGTCGACGAGCGCGCTGTAATCGGCGGGGTCGGTCACGACGGCGACGTGCTGATAATTCTTGGCCGCAGCGCGCACCATGGTCGGGCCGCCGATATCGATGTTTTCGATCGCCTCGGCAAGCGGGCAGTCGGCGCGGGCGATGGTCTGGCTGAATGGATAGAGATTGACGACGACAAGATCGATCACCGGAATCGCGGCCTGTTCGAGCGCGCGCATGTGCTCCGCGCTGTCGCGCCGCGCCAGGATGCCGGCGTGGACTTTCGGATGCAGCGTCTTGACGCGGCCATCGAGCATTTCGGCAAAGCCGGTGTAATCCGCGATTTCGACGACGGCAATGCCCGCATCATGCAGGGCTTTCGCGGTGCCGCCGGTCGACAGCAATTCGACGCCGGCGCCATGCAGTGCGCGCGCAAATTCAATGATGCCTGTTTTGTCGGATACGCTGATCAGGGCGCGTTTGATGGGCATGCTAAAGGCAGGAGATTTGAGGTTTGAGAATTGAGAATCGGGGATCGGGGATACGGAGCGGTAGAGGTTTGGATCTGGTTCCCCGATACCCGATCGCCGCGTATTACCTCTGGCCTTTGATTCCATGCGCATCGATTTTCTTGCGCAGGGTACTGCGGTTGATGCCGAGGAGTTCGGCGGCCCGCGTCTGGTTGCCCTCGACCCTTTGCAGGACCATTTCGATCAGCGGCTTCTCGACGCAGTGGATGACCATCTCGTACAGCGCGCCCGGCTTTTCGCCGTCGAGATCGCGGAAATAACACTCCACCGAGTTGCGCACACAACGCGCGAGTTCGCTTTCCCTGGTCATGCCGCCAGTACCTCCAGATAACTGAGACGCGGCCCGTGCTGACCCAGCTCGCCGAAGAAATCCTCGATCGCCCAGAGTTGTTCATCCGTGCTTTGCAATTGATTCATGGCGTGGCGAAACGCGGCCGATGCGGTCAGGCCCTTGGTGTACCACGAGATGTGTTTGCGCGCGATGCGCAAGCCGGAATATTCGCCGTAGAACGCATAGAGATCGTGCATGTGGGCGAGCAGCACCCCGTGGATTTCGGCGACCTCAGGCGGCGGCAGATGTTTGCCGGTGGCGAGGAAATGGCTGATTTCGCGGAACAGCCACGGACGCCCCTGGGCAGCGCGGCCGATCATCACCGCATCAGCCTTTGTGTAGCGCAGGACGTCGCGCGCTTTCTCCGGCGTCGTGATGTCGCCGTTGGCGATCACCGGAATTTTGACCGCCGCTTTGACGGCCGCGATGGTGTCGTATTCGGCTTCGCCGGTATAGGAGCAGGCGCGCGTGCGGCCGTGGATGGCGAGCGCCTGGATGCCCGCGCTTTCCGCGAGCCGGGCGACGCGCAAAGCATTCTTGTGCTGCTTGTCCCAGCCGGTACGAATTTTCAAGGTCACCGGCGCGTTTCGCTTCGCAGCCGCGCCGACCACGGCGTCGAGAATGCGCGCGACCAGCGGCTCGTCCTGCAGCAACGCCGAGCCGGCCATCACGTTGCAGATTTTCTTGGCCGGGCAGCCCATGTTGATGTCGATGATCTGCGCGCCCTGATCGACGTTGTATTTCGTCGCCTCGGCCAGCATTTTCGGATCGGCGCCTGCGATCTGCACCGAAATCGGATCGACCTCGCCCTCGTGATTCGCGCGCCGCTTTGTTTTCTCCGAGCCCCACAACAGCGAGTTGCTCGCGACCATTTCGGATACCGCCATGCCGGCGCCCATCGATTTGCACAGTTGCCGGAAAGGACGATCGGTCACTCCGGCCATGGGCGCGACAATCAGATTATTTTTTAGCTTGAAAGGGCCGACTTGCATTGCGGGTAACCGGGAATTTCCTTGAATGCGCTGTGCCTGCCTGGGGCTAGGGCCTGTGCCCTTTCTCGAAACGCAACGAGACCGGGGCAAATCAAAAGTCTTGCAGGGGAAGCCCCATTGTAATCGCAATCGCAGCGCTAAGGAAACGCAGCTGCGCCGCGCGGCGTGATCAGCCTGATGCGCCGAAAACCATGCGCCGTATCAGGAAGCGTTTGGCCGCCGGCAGGCAATCGAGTGCCGCGAGCCCGGCGCCGCGGGCGAGGCCGAGTAAAGCGGAGTCGTTCGAGAACACGCGAACCAGCGCATCGGTAAAGAAAATTCCTCCGCGCCGGTCGAGATCGCGCTTTGCGCGATACGCGTGCAACAGCTTTTCGCTGCCGGCATCGGCCGCTGCGTCGCCATTCAATTCCTGCGCGAGCGCCCAGGCATCGCGCAGGCCGAGATTGAAGCCCTGGCCGGCGACCGGGTGCAGCGTCTGCGCGGCATTGCCGATCAGCACCTGGCGGCTCGCCGCCGTCGGCGAAACATGGCGCAGACGCAGCGGATAGCTGGCGCGATGCGTGGCGGCGGTGAAGCTGCCGAGGCGATCGCCGAAATGCGCGCCGAGCGCGTCCAGAAAACGCCGCTCGTCGAGCTCGATCAATTCCGCCGCGCGCGCAGGCGTCGTCGTCCACACCAATGCCATGCGCGAACCGAAGGGCAGCAGCGCGATCGGGCCCTCGGTGGCAAAGCGCTCATACGCGACGCTGTGATGTGGGCGCTCGCTCGTAACCTGCGCGACCACGGCTGACTGATGATAATCGCGGAAGGTGGCGATCGACGCATTGCCGGTCGCGCCGCCGTCGGCAAACACTACGAGGGAGGCCGTGACCCGCGTTTTTTGCCCGCTCGCGCCGGCCTCGAATTCCACGGCCGCGCAGTCTTTTCCGAATCGGCATTCGGTCACGCATGCGCCGGTCAAGTGGCTGAAATCCTGCGCGGCTGTATGCGATGGAGCGGTGGACACGCCGCGCCGTGCGGGCTTGCCCAACGCTTCACGCATCGCCGTTTGCAGACTCGCGTAATCGACGACGTAACCGAGCGCCGGCAGACGCATTTCTTCGGCCGCCAGCCGCGTTCGGCCGAAGCGTCCGCGCTGCGACACATGAATCGCGGCGATCGGCGTGACAGCTTGCAGAAAAGGCCAGACGCCGAGCTTGTCGAGTATCAGCCGGCTGCCATAAGACAACGCGAGAATACGCACGTCGCTTGCCCAACCCTGGCCCGCATCGAGGAGCAGAACGCGCCGGCCGCGGCAGGCATTGCCACGAAGCGCAAGCGCCAGCGCCAAGCCGACAGGGCCGCCGCCGACAATGACCACGTCGTAACGCGCAGCGGATTGCGAATCGGGAGCAGGGGTGTTTGCGGCCATTGCAGCCTTGCGTTATCGTTCCCGCGCAAGCGGGAATCCAGCGTTTTCCAAGTATCCGATCGTGGGTAATGTCTCAGCCAGGCCGTTCGTGGTGAGCTTGTCGAACCACAGCGACTGTTTCACCCTTCGACAGCTCAGTGCCTGCCCTCGAATGCATTAATCGGGGGTCACCTGCTCAGGGCTTTCCTCGAGTAGCCGTCGCGGCGCCGCGCTGTGTGCGGTTGGCGTTCACTGCACTGCGTTGATTGCATTCGCCCATAAGCGTTTCGATGTCAGCTACCGTTTTCGGCGCATCCGCGGTCAGCACTTCGCGGCCGTGATCGGTCACCAGCACGTCGTCTTCAATGCGGATGCCGATGTTCCAGAATCGCTCGGGCACTTTGTCGTCCGGCCGGATATAGCAGCCGGGTTCGACCGTCATTGCCATGCCTGGCTTGAGCTCGCGCCATTCGCCGGCGCGCTTGTAATCACCGGCATCGTGCACGTCGAGTCCCAGCCAGTGGCCGGTGCGGTGCATATAAAACTTTTTGTAAGCTTCCGATTCGATCGCGGCATCCACGGGGCCTTCGATCAGACCGAAGTCGATCATGCCTTGCGCCAAAACGCGGACTGCGGCGTCATGCGGCGCCACCCAGTTGCTGCCCGGCCTGATCGCGTCTATCGCCGCCGCTTGCGCTGCCAGGACGAGTTGGTAGATGTCTTTTTGCACCGCGCCGAATTTGCCGTTGGCTGGAAACGTGCGCGTGATGTCGGCGGCATAACCATCCAATTCGCAGCCTGCATCGATCAGCACCAGATCGCCGTCCTTGAGCTGCGCGTCGTTCCGCACGTAATGCAGCACGCAGGCATTCGCGCCGGATGCGACGATCGACGTATAAGCCGGCGCCTGCGCGCCGTGGCGGCGAAATTCGTGCAGCAGCTC
>JACDAM010000075.1 GCA_013695435.1 Burkholderiales bacterium
GCATATGGTACATACAGGCATGGCTAACTTATGCTTATGAAACAATGGCATAGGGCCATGTAATACTTGGGGCCGGTAGTTTCAGAACCGTTCGCGAAGTCGGATTTTAACGAAAGTAAGGATCAGACAATGAACCTGGCACATTTCAAACCCGCACAGAACACACCTTCTCAACTGCGCGCAGAAGCACGAGTGCTTTGGCAGAGCATCGTCGCCGAGTACCAGATAAGCGACAGCGGCGGACTTTTGATACTGGCGACCGCGCTTGAAAGTTTCGACAGGATGCGGCACGCGCAAGTAATCATTGCCGAGCATGGCGTTGTTCTCGTTGGCGATGACGGCAAGCTGAAGGCGAACCCGGCGTGCGCGCTCGAACGCGACAGCCGCGCCGCGATGTTGGCAGCGCTAAAAATGATGAATCTTGACCTTGAGCCGCTTAAAAAGCTAGGCCGGCCGGGAGGGTCTTGATTATGCCAACCACACGCCGACGTGTGCAGCGCAAAACATCTTTGGCGGCGTCAGACTTGAGCCCACCCGAGCGCGCATTTTTGACCGGCGATCACACGGGAATCGAAGGATGGGACTCGCTTCATTTGAGCGAACTGATCGAGAACCGGCCGCACAGCGGACTTGTGAAATATCGGAGCCCGCAGGTGCTTTTGGACTTGCACCCGGAATACAAGAACGAGCCGCGATTCAAGAGGTATCTAAAAATGACAGAGGCCCGGCGGACTGCTGGCTTAGAACCTTCGGCAGATTTGCCTAAGGTGAGCCAAGAGCAAGCCGCGAAAATGGTTAGAGACGCTAAGGCAGGGCGAAAAAAAGGTCCGTGATTAAACTCAGTGCTTCGGACTTGGCACGGATGCGGCAATACCGCTTTCCAATTGAGCAATGTGCTCTTTCAGTCCGACTATCAAGTGTTCAGCTTGCAACTGTGACAACGCATAAATACGCGATTGCGGAGCGTGCTCCGGGTCTTGCCTCCCGCCGCCGATTCGAACCAATGGACCGCGTGACCGCTTTCATAACGGCACCTCTCTCACTCCCGCTTCTAAGGAGTAACACCGGTTACTGCATTTGCCTGCCCTGCCCTGCGGATCAAATTTTCTTTCTGGAATACTCAAATGAACCTTTCGCCACTATCCTGGGACACCGACCATATTCAACTCAATCAGGCGATAAGGGCGGGTAGCTATGGCATCCCCGATGCCGCCAAGGCCAGCCGCTATCCGATACGCCTCATGCGCTACTGGTACATGTTCCACCTCTTGCTGGAGGAGCAACAGCGTTTGGGGCGACCATTGCGGGTATGCGAGATCGGGGTCGATAGCGGGCAAATGTTGGCGTATCTGCGCTCGTCGCTCAAGGTAATGAAGCGAGACCAGGTGATCTATGATCGTTGGTACGCCGTCGATGTCCGCGTTCAGGAAGCGGCGCTGCGGGCCGCTGGGTACACAGAGTTCATCACCGCCAATGTCGAAAACGATCAATTCACGATCCCCGACGGGTTCGACGTGGTCATTGCGCTGCATGTGCTTGAACATCTTTCACAACCCGAATTGGCCATAAGGCGTATTGCGATGTCACTACGATCGGGAGCTCTCGTCATAGGCGGCCATCCGGTGACCCCCGAGTTTTTTCGCCGGCGGCGGGAGAAAAGATTGCGAGCCCGGGCGAAGCCGACTCCCGGCCATTTTCCGCATGTGAGCGTGTTTTCCCCGACGCGTGTTGTGCAGATGGCCGAGCGCAGCGGGTGCAAGGTCGATTTCATGTCGGGCGCATTTTGCTTTCGTAGCGGCGGCTTCTTTGCGGAGAATTATCCCGCGTGGTTCCGGTTCAATGCGTGGTTTGGCGCGATGTTTCCGAGTTGGCCGGGCGAGTTGTACTGGGCGATCCGGCATGCCTAATAAAGTCGTGGGACAAAGGCCTATGCCTAAAATGGGGTAATCATGATTGCTATACGAATCGGATACCCATCTTCGGATGAAGTCATGGGGGCCGCATTGCTTCAGAATTTTTTAGGGTGCCTTTAATGCTGCCTGGCATCGTTCCGGTTTTCCACTCGGTTTCGTTGGGTAGGAGTTGCCGCTGATTGACCCTGCTGTTAGGGCCTGCGGTAAGCCGCTTAAGCCTAAATATTTAAGTCCACCACAAGTCCACGATTCACACAGTTTTATCAATAGCCAAGCTAAGTCATTGTTTATTTGGCGCCCCGAACACGAATCGAACGTGTGACCTACCCCTTAGGAGGGGGTTGCTCTATCCACTGAGCTACCGGGGCTGTATGGCTCTCCGCGTGGGCGCCGGAGGTGCAGGGATTTTATCGTAAAATGGCGGACGCCTTTGTACGAATGCCGCACCACGAACGGCCTGATTGAGGAACTACCCGCACGATGCGCGTTTGCGCTGGTCTATTGATTCTTCGCGCACTGATCTTGTCCTTCGTCTGCTCTGAATCCGGAAAGGAAAATCATGAATCCGAAAGCTTGCGTGTATCGCGCGAAAGCGTTGTGGCCGATGGTTGCACTGTTCGCAATCTTTTCATCGCTTTTTTCATGGAATGCCGGCGCTGACGAAAGCGCGGATGCCGCGCTCGACAAGGCGATCGCGGGCGCGCACCGCTCGGAACAAAACAAGACGCGCGACCGCTTCCGCCATCCGAAGGAGACACTGCGGTTTTTCGGCCTCAAGCCCGGCATGACGGTCGTCGAAGTGTGGCCCGGCGGCGGCTGGTACACGGAGATCCTCGCGCCGGTGCTGCGCGATCAGGGCAAATTTTACGCTGCCGGATTTGCGTTGCGCGCCAAGGGCGTGCCCGATTACCGGAAGACGATAGACGCCGATTACCGCGCCTTGTTGAAACGGCATCCGCTCATTTACGACAAAGTCATATTCAGCGACCTGCAGGCGCCGGAGTTCGCCGACATCGCGCCGCCTGGCTCGGTCGATCTGATCCTGACATTCCGCAACGTGCACAATTGGGTCAAGGAAGAAAACGCGCAGGCGATGTTCAATGCGTTCTACGATGCCCTGAAACCCGGCGGCATCCTCGGCGTCGTCGAGCACCGCGCCGAACCCGGAACCGATCTGAACGATTCGATCCGCTCGGGCTATATGACAGAGGGCTACGTGATCCAGGTAGTGGAAAGCGCGGGCTTCAAGCTGCAGGATAAAGCCGAGATCAACGCCAACCCGAAAGATACGAAAGATCACCCGAAAGGCGTGTGGACCTTGCCGCCGAGTTTGCGCATGGGCGATACCGACCGCCAAAAATATCTGGCCATCGGCGAGAGCGACCGCATGACGATCCGGTTCATCAAACCGAAATTCGGCCAGCGGCCAGAGCGCGAAAAAGCGCGGGAAAAACCGCAATACGAACCGCGTGGCAACGCCACATCATTTTGAGAGCCGAATCATGAAATGGATTTTGTTGTATGCGACGCTGCTCGGGATCGTATTTCTGGTGTGGCGTGGTCTTGCGCACGCCGGCGTCATACCGGAGGTTGGGCAACCGGCGCCCCAATTCATGCTGCCCGATCAGCACGGCAAAACGCGCAGCCTGGAAGAATTCGCCGGCAAATGGCTGGTGCTGTATTTCTATCCCAAAGACGACACGCCAGGCTGCACCGAACAAGCGTGCAAATTTCGCGATGACCTGCAACAACTGACCGCGATGGGCGCCGAAGTCGTCGGCGTCAGCGTCGATACCAGCGCCTCGCACGCTGAATTCGCGAAAAAATATTCGCTGCCGTTTCCGTTGCTCGCCGATGAGAACGGCGAAGTCGCCAGGCGTTATGGTTCGGTCACTAATCTGTATGTGGCCAAGTTCGCCAAGCGCAACACCTTCCTGATCGATCCGCAGGGACGTATCGCCAGGGTTTATCTGAAGGCCGATACGTCGCGCAATTCGGCGCAGGTCATCGACGATCTGAAACAGTTGGCGGCGAAATGATGGACGAGAGGCGCAGTTTCTGCGACAGGAGTAAAAAAAGATTCTAGTGTCCTGAATCTAAAACTCGTTACAAAAAAATCGTCATGCCCGCCCCCGATTTAAGCATTCGAGGGCAGGCTCCAGCGGGCATCCAGTTTTCGCCCAACGAATCACCAGCAGTCGCTATCGACGGGCTGGATTCCCTGAATTCACGAAACAAGTGCAACACCCGTATAAGGTGTTGCCATGGGAACCCGATATGAACAACTTACCTTAGCCGAGCGCATTGAACTCTACCGTCTGTATAAACAAGGTGAACC
>JACDAM010000076.1 GCA_013695435.1 Burkholderiales bacterium
CTGCAGCAAAGCTCGGGCACGCGCTTTGTCATGGTGCGCTTCGGCAATGTGCTCGGCAGCGCCGGCAGCGTGATCCCGCGCTTTCGCCGGCAGATTGCGAAGGGCGGTCCCATCACCGTCACCCATCCGGAGGTCATGCGTTATTTCATGTCGATACCCGAGGCCTCGCAACTGGTATTGCAAGCCGGGTTGATGGGCAAGGGCGGCGAGATTTTTGTGCTCGAGATGGGCGAGCCGATCAAGATCGTCGATCTGGCCAATACCCTGATCCGGCTATCGGGCTTTAACGACGGCGAGATCGATATCGTATATACCGGCCTGCGTCCCGGCGAAAAACTGTTCGAGGAACTGCTCGCCGATGACGAGAACACGATGCCGACGCCGCATCCGAAGCTGCGCATCGCCCGGGCGCGGGCGGTCGAAATGCAATGGCTGGCCGGATTGCTGGGGTGGTTGAGCGATCCGAAACTCTACGGCGACAAGCAGGTGAAATCGGATTTGGCGGCATGGCTGTCCGAATACCGCGACGCCCCTGATATCAACGACAACTACACGGAGCGCCGCGCCACGGTTCGGGACGTCGAGCATGAGCGCCGCCAGTGATCGGTTTCGAACGCGCTATCGACACGCCGCTTCCAGCGCCGACTACCTGGCGAAATGGTCCGCGGCTGCGCTCGGCTTTTCGATTCCAATCTCTACCGCGCTCGATAATCTGCTGCTCGGCCTGGTCCTGCTCGGGTGGCTCGCCGGCGGCGACTATCGCGAAAAGATGGCTGCGATTCGGCGCAATCCTGTCGCACTGCTTGCGCTCACGTTGTTCACCTTGCTGTTGCTCGGCACGCTGCACGGGCTTGCTCCGCCCGCGGAGCGCCTGGACTTTCTCGGTAAATATAAAGACCTGCTGTTCATCGCTTTGCTGATCACGCTGTTCCGCGATGCGACAACGTGGCGATGTGCGCTGCTGGGCTTTATGCTGGCCATGTTGCTGACATTGCTGCTGTCGACCGTGGCTGGCCTGGGCATCCTTCCTGAAGCGGCTTTTGCGCGCAACCCCGTCAGTAATACGGTCGTCTTCAAACTGCACATCACGCAAAATTTTCTGATGGCGTACTTCGCGTTCGTGCTTGCCAGCGCGGCGCGCCAGCAGCCGGCGGGAAGCAGACGCGTATGGCTCGCGCTTGCCAGCGCCGCGGCGATAGGCAACACGCTGTTTCTGGTACACGGTCGCACCGGTCACATCGTGCTCGCCGTACTGTTGATTTTCTTCTTTGTCCGTTGGCTGCGCTGGAAAGGTCTGGCTCTCGGCTTGCTGGCGGTGGCTTCGCTGTCTGTCGCGGCCTACAACACATCGCCCGTATTCCACGACCGCTCGATGAAAGCGAGCGACGAATACCAGCTCTGGCGCGGTGGCGCGCCTGTCGCCGAAGACAATTCGATCGGTTCGCGGATGCAGTGGTATCGCGCCGGGGCGGCAATCGTCGGCGAGCATCCGCTGATAGGCGTCGGCACCGGCGGCTTCAGACAGGCCTACGCGACTCGCGTCGAAGAAGCGACTGCCGGTCCGCGCAACCCTCACAACGAATATCTACTGCTCGCGATCCAGCTGGGCCCGCTGGGTCCCCTGCTGTTGGTGGCTCTTTTTTACGGGCAATGGCGGTTTGCCTGCCGCTTGCCAAGCACGCTTGAACGCGACCTCGCGCATGGCCTCGTGCTCGCTATGGCGACCGGCTGCCTGTTCAACTCATTTCTGATCGATCATGCCGAGGGTTTGTTTTTCGCCTGGATGAGCGCGTTGTTGTTCGCCGGCCTCAACCGCCAGGACGTGCGGACATAATGGCTCTGTCGGTCATCGTCATAACGCATAACGAAGCCGACGCGATCCGCGATTGCCTGGCCTCGGTCGAATGGGCCGATGAAATCGTGGTGGTCGATTCGGGCAGCAGCGACGCTACGGTCGCGATCTGCCGGGAATTCACCGACAAGGTCGTCGTGCGGCAGTGGCCAGGATTCGGTCCCCAGAAAAATTACGCGTTATCGCTTGCGAGCGGTGAATGGGTGCTATCGATAGACGCCGACGAGCGGGTGCCGGCGGAGCTTCGCGCTCACATCGAAGCGGCACTGCGCAATCCGGCAGGGCGTCACGCGTTTCGGGTGCCGCGACTATCGAGCTTTTGCGGCTGCTTCATGCAGCACGGCGGCTGGCGCCCCGACTATGTCACGCGTCTTTTCCTGCGCGGGCGCGCACGCTTCAGCGACGATCTGGTTCACGAACGCCTGATCGTCGACGGCGAGATCGGAACGCTGCCGCATTCCTTGCTGCATCTGTCCTACGTCGATCTCGAGGAAGTGCTCGACAAGCTCAATCGCTATTCGACCTCCGGCGCCGAGATGCTGGCGCGGCGCGGCGAAAATTCTTCGCTGCTGCGGGCGATCCTGCATGGCGGCTGGGCGTTCTTGCGAACCTATTTTCTGCGCGCCGGATTTCTCGACGGCCGCGAAGGATTCATGCTTGCCGTCACCAACGCCGAGACGACTTATTACCGCTATCTGAAGTTGATGCTGCTCGCCGCCGGCAAAAGATAGCGCTACATGCGGCAGCTCACTCCGACTTCGTCGCCGCGTCGCATCCTGATCATCATCACCCGACGCATCGGCGATGTGCTGCTCGCGACTCCCTTGATTCGTTCGGTGCGGAGCGCGTGGCCGAATGCCAGGCTGGACGCGCTGGTATTCGAAAGTACGGCTGGCGTGCTCGCCGCCAACCACGATATCGACCGCATCATCGCGGTGCCCGAGCGTCCGCGATTCTGGCCGCACGCCAGATTGATATTGAGCTTGATCAGGCGCTACGACCTCGCCGTCTCGATGCTGACCGGCGATCGGCCAACGCTCTATGCGTGGCTCGCCGGCCGCCATCGAATCGGCTTTGTCGAGGAGAACAAGGGTCGCTGGAAGCAGAGTTTGCTCTCGCACGCGGTGGCTTTCGATAACCTGAATACCCATACCGTGTTGATGAATCTGCAGCTCGCCGATGCGCTTGGCATAACGCGGCATTACGAAGTCGCCAGCGGCTGGAGCGGCGCCGAACAGGACAGAGTCAGTAAGCTGCTGGACGGCCCGGCGCCATATGCCGTGCTTCACCCGTACCCGAAATTCAATTACAAAATGTGGCATGACGAGGGCTGGGCGGCGCTGGCGGAATCGCTCTCCGCGCGCGATTTGCGCATCGTCATAACAGGGGGGCCCGATCCTGCGGAAAGCGCTTATGCGCAACGCCTGCTCGAACGCTTTCCGCCTGCGACCATGAATCTGGCCGGCCGATTGACGCTCGCCGAGACCGCTTGTTTGCTGAGCCGCGCGCGGATTTATATCGGGCCCGATACGGCGACCACGCATCTCGCCGCCGCAATGGGCACTCCGACCGTAGCACTCTACGGTCCGTCGAATCCGGTCAAATGGGGACCGTGGCCGCGCCAGCACCGCAGCGATCGCAACCCGTGGCAGCGGCTGGGTAGCCAGCGCCTGCATAACGTCGCACTGATTCAGGGCAATGAGGCATGCGCGCCGTGCCTGTTCGAGGGTTGCGATCGTCATATCGGGAGTTTCAGCGACTGCCTGCGAAATTTGCCCGCGGATAAAGTCATCGCGGCGGCGAACGCTTTGCTCGCTATTCGCGCGCCGTGAGGATCGTCGCCGGTACCAGCCCGGTGTCATCGGATGCCCGGCCGCAACCCGCACCGTGACCGAAAGATAAATTGCGAGTTTCAGGGGCATCGAGTGACTTTCGAATGGCGAAACTGGATTCCCGCGTTCGCGGGAATGACAACCAAACAGGGATTCTCTGAACGAACGGAAGTCGGACGCAAACTTCGCTACAGGGATCGCGATCGGGCCGATCTCTCGCGGTTCATTCCGTCGTCATCGCCTGCGCGGCGAACTGTATGCGGTGCAGCTTCGCGTAAACGCCTGAACGCCGCAGCAGTTCGCGATGCGTGCCGGTCTCGATGATGACGCCGTTCTGCAGCACAACGATGCGATCGGCGCGCTCTATAGTCGACAGGCGGTGTGCGATGACGATGGTCGTGCGGCCGCGCATCAGCGTTTCGAGAGCCGCCTGAACATGGCGCTCGGATTCGCTGTCCAGCGCTGATGTCGCTTCATCGAGTATCAGCAACGGCGCATCCTTGAGCAGTGCGCGCGCGATGGCCAAACGCTGGCGCTGGCCGCCCGACAGGCGCACGCCGTTCTCGCCGATCAGCGTCTGTAACCCCTGCGCCATCTCCTGGATGAATTCCATGGCGTGGGCGGCTTCGGCGGCAGCGATGATTGCGGCTTCAGTGGCCTTGCCCATTTGCCCATACGCAATATTGGCCGCTACCGTGTCGTTGAAGAGCACGACGTCCTGACTGACCAATGCGATATTGGCGCGCAAGCTGGCCAGCGAAATCCGCTCGATATCCATGTTGTCGAGCAGGATGCTGCCGGAATCGATGCGATAAAAACGCGGAATCAGATTGGCGAGCGTGGTCTTGCCGCTGCCCGACGGCCCGACCAGCGCGATCGTCTCGCCGGCGGCAATATTGAGCGAAACGCCTTTCAGCGCCGAGCGCGCGCTTTCCGGGTAGGCAAAGCTTACGTCCTGAAGTCTCAGTTCGCCGCGCGCGCGGCCGATCCCGATATCGCCGGTGTCGGTTTCGGACTGTTCGTCGATCAGGGCGAACACGCTTTCCGCGGCGGCCAATCCGCGCTGCAGATGTTCGTTTACGCTGGTCAAACGCTTGAGCGGCGAGGTCAGCATCAGCATGGCTACGATAAAGGAAACGAATCCGCCGACCGTGGTTTCGTCGCTTGCCGATTGCAGGGTGGCAAGATAAACGATGGCGGCAAGCGCTACTGCCGCGACCATCTGCACGATAGGCACATTGGCCGCGGCGGCCGCGGCTTGCTTCATGGCGAAGCGGCGTGCGCGGTTGCTCATCTCATGAAAGCGCCGCTGCTCGTAGCCCTGGCCGCCGAACAGCTTGACGACCTTCTGCCCCTCGATCGATTCCTCGAGCACTTCGGTGATGTCGCCCATCGCGGTCTGCGTGCCGCGGCTTGCCGAACGCAGGCGCTCGCTAAGCAAGCGCACGATCAGGCTGATCAGCGGCGCCATGACCAGCGCAAGCAAGGTCAGCTTCCAGTTCAGATACAGCAGCCAGGCGAGCAGGCCGACGATGATCAGACTGTCCTTGACGACCACAGTTACAACACTAGTCGCAGCCGACATAACCTGGGCGACATCGAAGGTCAGCTTCGAGATCAGGTTGCCCGTCGTGTGCTGGTCGAAATAGCCGGTCGGCAGCATGACGATCTTCTGAAACATCGCTTCGCGCAAATCCATCACGAGCTTGTTGCCGACCCAACTGCTGGCGAAAGCGCCGGCCCACGTCGCGATGCCGCGCACCAGAAAAATCGCGATAATCAAAATCGGGATCAAGCGTATCCAGAAAGGATCGCGCTGCACGAACGTGCCGTCGAGCATTGGTTTCATGAGCGCCGGCAGCGCGGGTTCGGTCGCGGCAACCACGATCAGTGCGACGATAGACAGCGCGAATGTGCGCCAGTATGGCGCGACGTAACGCAGCAGGCGTTTGTAAAGCGCCAGGCTACTCATCTTGCTATGGAATCGCGGAGACTGGGATGGCGCTGTCCTTGATTGGCGCGCGAGGTCGGAATACCGGAACACCCCGGCGATTATCCGGCATCGCCAATTCCGGGTCAAAAACGCCGGAGCTGCATTCCGGCGATGGAGCAGCGCCCGCCGGCAAGCGAAAAAAGGAAAGAGCGCCGTCAGTTGACCCCGCGGAATTTTTCAACTTATAGTGCGCGGTATGGACAATGAACTCAGCGCGTTGGAAGACAGGATCAGTGAAGTAGCCGAAGTGTGCCGCCAGTTGCGCGCCGAAAACGCGCGGCTCAAGGAGCAGATCGCGGCTGCCGATCTCGACAAGAAGCGTCTCGCGCAAAATATGGAAACCGCGCGCAGCCGGCTCGAGACGCTGCTGAGGCAGATGCCGCAAGGCACCGAGGTTTGACGTGCCGCTCGAAGGCAAAAGCCTCAATGTCAACATCATGGGGCGCGAATTCCGCATCGCCTGCCCGGACGACGAGCGGCAACAACTGCTGGACGCAGTCGCCCATCTGAACGGAAAAATGCGCGAAGTGCAGGACACCGGCAAGGTGCTCGGCAACGAACGCATCGCCATCATGGCCGCTTTGAACATGGCGCACGAACTGCTGACGGCGCGCACCAGCGGTTTTGACACGTCCGGTTTTAAGCGTAGAATCGAATCCATGCAAATGACTTTGGATCAGGTCATTTCGCAGCAGGATCAAGCGCGCTAGCAACAGCAGATCAAGGCCCGAGCGGTGCAGCAGTTCACGCATTTCGAGTCGTCCCCTGCGGTGTTTGTCCGGCCATATTCTTTGAACCAACTTTGTAAGAATAGGTTGCTGATCCGTTTCGGCGCCGTTGTGCGTATCCTTCTGGAATCGCCTGAAGCGCCGGGTAGGCGACCCCTTGAACCCTAGGTTCAAGATCTGGCCAGACGGCATCTGCGGGGGGCCTTATTCCAAGAAACGTTCCTGATTTTTTAATGCGGCCCTGGCCGCATTTTTATTTTCCAGAACCGCATGCCTTATTGGTTGATGAAATCCGAGCCTGACGACGTTAGCATAGACGATCTGGCCGGAATGCCGAAGCAGACTGTTGCCTGGTATGGCGTGCGCCCCGGACTCGGCGGGCGCGAAGCGCCGGGAGCGGGTAGGGGCGCGACGCACGCCGGTGGCGCTGCACGTTGATTCGATAAATGCCATGCGCTACTGGTTGATGAAATCCGAACCGGATGATGTCAGCATCGACGATCTGGCGGCGATGCCGGAGCAGACCGTGGCGTGGTATGGCGTGCGCGGCTATCAGGCGCGCAATTTCATGCGCGATCAAATGCAGGTCGGAGACGGCGTTTTGTTCTATCACTCGAGCTGCGCCGAACCCGGCATCGCCGGACTCGCCGTGGTTGCACGGCAGGCTTACCCGGATGCAACGCAGTTTGATAAATCGAGCAAATATTACGACGCGAAAGCCAGCAGAGAGAATCCGCGCTGGTTCAATGCCGATGTCAGGCTGACCAGGAAAACGCGTCTGCTCGGCCTCAAGGAAATGCGCGACCATCCCGAACTCGCCGCGATGCGCGTTCTGCGCAAAGGCAACCGGCTGTCGATAACGCCGGTCGATCCTCACGAGTGGCAATTCATTATCAAGCTGCTTGGCGCTTGATCCTCAGCTCCCCGAACTCCGCGCATTCAAACGATCGATCAGCCCGGTTGTTCGGCATAATCCGGCATATCGCGCCCCATGCACTGGTGGCTGATCTACCTGCTGCTCGGCGGTTTCGCGGGTTTGTTCGCCGGCTTGCTTGGCGTCGGCGGCGGACTCACCGTGGTGCCGCTATTGCTGATGATTTTCGCCGCGCAAGATCTGCCCGAGGCGCATCTGATGCAATTGGCGCTCGGCACGGCGATGGCCGGCATCGTCTTCACATCGATTTCGAGCTTGCGTGCGCATCACCTGCACGCCGCTGTCGATTGGCAAGTCGTGCGGCGAATCGCGCCGGGCATTGTCGCCGGAACCTTGCTCGGCACCGCACTCGCCGGACAACTGCATAGCCGCGCGCTGGCCATATTCTTTGCGCTGTTCGCCTATGCCGCCGCAACCCAGTTGCTGTTGAACGTTCGCCCGAAACCGACGCGCGAATTACCCGGCAAGGCCGGCATGACGGCGATAGGCGGCGCGATTGGCGGCGTGTGCAGCTTGGTCGCGGCAGGCGGCGGGCTGCTCATGGTGCCGTTTCTGGCGTTTTGCAATGTTCCGCTGCACCGCGCGATCGGAACGGCTGCCGCAGTCGGCTTTCCGATCGCCGTGGCCGGCACGTTCGGCTACATCGTGAACGGCAGCGGCAAGCCAGGCCTTCCTGAACATGCGTTCGGATTCGTTTATTTGCCGGCGCTGTTCTGGCTCGTCAGCGCAAGCATGCTGACGGCGCCGCTCGGCGCCAAGATCGCGCATCGCATGAAAGTCGCGAACTTGCGCAAGGTTTTCGCCGCACTGCTCTACGTGCTGGCGACCAAAATGCTTGCAAGCGTTCTCTAGCCCGGCCACCAATGATCGCTTGCAATGCCCCGTAAATCCCCGCCCTTGGCAAGACTCACTCGCCCACGGCTGCATGCTGCGCTGCCGCGAGAGCGGCTGTTTGCCCTGTTGGATGCGCAGCGCAAATACCCACTGATCTGGGTAACGGCGCCGCCCGGCGCAGGCAAGACAACACTCGTTGCGAGCTACTGCGAAGCACGCAAAATCCCCTCGCTCTGGTATCAAGTGGACAGCGGCGACAGGGACCCCGCGACGTTCTTCTATTACCTGCGCCTGGCTGCCCTTGCCACGGTAGAAAAAAAGCGCGCCAAGCTGCCTCTGCTTACCTCGGCTTATTCGTCCGATCTTGGCGACTTCATTCGGCGCTGGTTCCGCGAGCTTTTTGGCTTACTCCCGCGTGACGCAATGCTGGTGCTTGATAACTATCAAGACGCTCCTGCAGATTCGGCTTTCCCCGCTTTGATCGTCGCGGCCGCCGCTGAAGTCCCCGAGACCCTGACGGTTGTGATTATTAGCCGAAGCGAACCTCCACTGGAGTTCGCGCGCTTGATCGCTGAACAAAAGTTAGTCACGCTCGATTGGAATGAACTACGTCTGACGCTGGAAGAAACCACGGCAATTGCCTCAATTAAGCATCCGCTGCGCGAGGACATGCTGCGTTGTCTACACGAGCAGTGCGGCGGCTGGGCCGCGGGCGTAGTCCTGATGCTGGAACGGTTCCGCCAAACCGGCACGATGAACAGGATCGCCGGCGGCGAGGCAATGGAAACGATTTTCGCTTATTTTGCCGAACAGATTTTCAACCAGACTTCGGCACAAAACCAGCAAGCCCTCATCCGCACGGCGCTTCTGCCCCGGATGACGCCGGAACAGGCGGAATTGATCAGCGGAGACGCGGATGCGGGCAAGCTCCTCGATCAGCTTTATCGCAGGCACCTCTTCACGGATCGGCGTTTAGGTCCCGAGCTCACTTACCAGTACCACGCGCTGTTTCGCGAGTTTCTCCTGGCAAAAGCGCGCCAGATGTTGACGGAGCAGCAACTCGACACCTTGCGTCGCCATGCCGCGGAATTGCTCGATTTCGCCGAGCAGCCCGATGCCGCGATTGAGTTGCTCCGTGAAGCCGGAGACTGGGCTGCCATCGCGAAGACTGCGCTCAAGTGGGCGAAGAGCTTCATCGAACAAGGTCGGCACAACCTGCTTAACAGTTGGTTTGAACTCCTGGCGCCGTCGCTGTTCGGGGAGAGCCCGTGGCTATGCTACTGGCGCGGATTTGCCTTGATGCCCGTTCAGCCCTCGGCGACCGTGAAGTGGTGCGAGCGCGCGTTCGCTTTATTCAGACGCAACGGCGACAGAGCAGGATTGCTGCTGTCATGGGCGCGCATCATTCAGGCGATCCGCTTTGATCCGCGGTGCGATCTCAAGCAAATGGACGCATGGATCGCCGTCGCCGATCAACTGCTCGCGGAACATTCCGGCTTTCCTTCCGAGGAGGTCGAATATCAATTCGTCTACGGCATGTACGTCGCCTTGCAGCACCGCATGCCCTGGCACCCGCGGCACAACGCATGGCGCGACCGCGCGATTGCCCTGGGTTTGTCGAGTACCGACAGCGCAAACCGCGCCTATCTCGCCTATCTGGCGGTGAGCTTCGAAACCCAGCGCGGACATCTTGTGCAGGCAAAGCTCGTGCTCGACGCAGTATCGCGCGTGAAGAATCTGTCCGCGCTTACGCAGGCCTTCAGCTATGTCGGCCGCATTCAGCTGGAAATCGAGCTGGGCGAGACCGATGCCGCGTTATGCACGATGGAGGCGGGCCTTGAGAATGCGAATGAGAGTGGCATCCATGTCTGGGACATGTTCTTGCGCTGGCACGGCGGACGTGCGGCGCTTTTGCGTGGCGATATTGCGCTCGCGCAACGCCTGCAGGCACAGATCGCCACGCACGCCGATATCATGTCGAGTGTTCCGGGTTACTTCTATCATTACCTGTCGGCGCTGATCGCGTTGCTTCAGCGCAGCTTGCCGACCGCTGCGCTGCATGCCGAAAAGGCCCTCGCGTTGAATTTGACATCCGGATGGTTGGTTGCGGAGGCGCGCTGCCGGCTGCTTTTAAGCCGCGTGCTGCTGGAGATGGAAAGCCTGGGTGACGCAAGGGAACAGCTGGCAACCATGAAAGCGCTCGCCACTCGTCTCGATTATCCTGCCCTCCTCAGTCAGGCATTGCTGCAGGAAGCTTTGCTCGCGTTCGCTGAAGGCGATGAGACAGCCGGGCTTGATGCGCTTAAGTCAGGGCTGAAATTCGCGCAAGAGCTCGAAATCAAGCAGACGCTATGGTTTTGCCCCGCCGATGGGAGCCGTCTGTGCTCGCGCGCCATGCAAACGGGAATAACGCCCTATTTCGTCAAGGAAGTCATCCGCTGTCGTACGGTGATTCCGGAAACGCCGGACATCGAAAACTGGCCGTGGCCCGTGCAACTGCTCACCTTTGGACGATTCTCGCTTATCCGCGATGGCAAGCCGGTGGAGTTCCACCATAAGGCGCCAAAAAAGCCATTGGCGTTGCTGAAAGCGATTGTTGCTTTCGGCGGTAAAGCGATTCCGGAGGAACAGCTTGCGGCAGCGCTTTGGGCCAATGAAGAAGGTGATGCCGCGCACCAGCTTTTCACAGCCGTCGTTCACCGCGTCCGCAGGCTGCTCGAGTACGATGAAGTTATCAAGATCAAGGAGGGGCGGGTCAGTTTGAATCCTCGCCTTTGCTGGGTCGACGTATGGGCTTTTCAGCGCCTGCTCGGCCAGGCGGAGCAGGCTGCGCGCAGTGGCGACCTTGATCGGCAATGCCAGGTTATCGACCGGGCGCTTCGCCTGTATCGTGGCGGGTTTCTTGCCGCCGACACTGAAGAATCGTGGGCAATGGCGATGCACGAGCGCCTGCGTAGTCTTTTCATCCGCAATCTCGCGACGCTCGGCCAGCACTTGCAGACCGCGGGTCGGCACGAAGAAGCGCTCGCGTGCTATTTGCGCGGCACTGAAGCCGATCCGCTCGCGGAAGAATTTTATCAAGGCCAGATGCACTGTTACCTGAAGGTAGGCCGCCACGCGGAAGGCTTGGCGGTGTACCGGCGCCTGCGGCAAATACTTTCCGTCACCTTGGGCATCGCGCCGTCCGCGCCTTCGGAAGCGCTCCATCGCAGTTTGCTTGGCTGAGCTGGCGCCTTTTTTCCGAATACGTCAGTAATCTGATAGCTCCCTGGTGCTACCTTCGTAGTGCCGAACGAGTTGGAGTTCGGCGAACTTTTCAAAGGAGGAAACCATGAACAAACGAACTTTATTTTTTGCAGCCGCCAGCATTTTCGTAACAGCCGCGCACAGCGAGCCCACGGTAACAGCGACGATGCCCGGCGACGTCAAATGGGAGGAATCGCCTTTCCCCGGTGTGGAAAAAACCGTGATCTCCGGCAACCAAGCCGGACCGGGGCTATACGTCTCACGCACCAAGTTCGCCCCGGCGAGCAAGATCGGGCCGCATACCCATCCGGATACTCGGCAGGCCACGGTCCTCTCCGGTGAGCTCTACTTCGGTTTCGGAGAAACTTTTGATACCAGCAAGGCGAAACGCTACCCGGCTGGCGCACAGATTACGGTACCCGCAAACACGCCTCATTTCCTCTGGGCTACCGATCGCGAGGCCATTTTGCAGGAGGTTGGCGTCGGTCCGTCGGGCATGACGATGCTCAAGAAATAACAGGCTGGACAACTCGTGGGCGCTTATTCCCGTCTCATGCTGTTTGCCCGGCTCGGCCTTTTTTTCATCGGTAAGACAGCGGTAGGACCGCGGACGTTATTGTGGACATGTCCGCGATGGGCATTTTCTTGCGCGCTCGGCTATAGAGGCGTGCCGCCGGCTTCTCGGCTTCCGCGGAATGCGAATAAGGTGTTGCAAGTTCACAGTTAGTTGCTTACGGTTCGACCCCCGTCTCGGCATGAGCCGCCCGCATCAGGCGATCGCGCGGCGCGGCCCAGGCCGGTTCGTCCGGCGGCGCTTCGACAAGAATCACATCGCAGCCGCGCTCGTCCAGACGGCGCAGATTGGCGTAAAGCTCGCGCGCGTATTCGATAGCATTACGCTGCGCCACGATCGAGCAGGCTGCCCCCGGTACTGAGACACTGGCAAGGACAGCGGCGCGCTTGCCCGTTTCTCGAAGCGTTGCCGCAGCGGAGGCCAGGTGTTCGATCGAAACCAGGCGCAATGGCGTGCGCGGCGCGTAGTGCGCCGCCAGCATTCCCGGTGCGCGCGGGGAACGCAGTTCGGGATTCGCCAGCGGAGCGGCCAAAGCTTCGGCGAGATCGCGCGCCGTAATCCGCCCCGGGCGCAACACGGCCGGCTGCGCTCCCGAAACGTCGACGATCGTCGACTCGATGCCGATATCGCAGGCGCCGCCGTCGAGCAAGAGATCGACATCGGTGCCCAACTCAGCGCGGACATGCTCGGCCGTCGTCGGGCTGATGCGGCCAAAGCGGTTCGCCGACGGCGCAGCGATAGCGCCGCCGAACGCGCACAACAACGCTCGCGCGACCGGGTGCGCCGGAATACGCAAACCCACCGTATCCTGCGCTCCGGTGATGGCGTCGCTGACGCCGGCCGCACGGCGCATGATCAGGGTCAGCGGACCGGGCCAGAAGCGTTCGGCGAGCAGCCGTGCAGCGGGCGAGACCGGATCGGCCCATTGTTCGAGTTGTGCGATGTCGGCGATGTGAACAATGACCGGATGGTCGTGCGGGCGGCCTTTCACGCGGAAAATTTTTTGGACTGCCGCCGGATTCGTTGCGTCGGCGCCGAGACCGTAGACCGTCTCGGTCGGAAAAGCGACCAGCCCGCCGCGCTTCAATACCGCGACGGCCCGGTCGATTTGTGCTGCGGAAACTTCAGTTTGCGCCATGATGGCACGCCTAGCAGGCTGATCGATTCAAAAATCAGCGCAGCGCCGCGCCGGTTTACTTCTCCAGCGTTTTCTTCAGGTTTTCCAGACCGCTCTTGTAGATGCCGGTGATGGCCTTGACCGCGGCTTCGTCGCTCAGCTCTGGCGGCGGGTCGTTATTGGGGAAACCGCGGTAGAACGCGCCGCGCCATTCAACCTGCGAGCCGCCATCAGCCGGCTTGACGCTGAGCGTGGACTGATAGTTCGAGACCGGCAGCGTGCCTTCCTTGTAGCGATATTTCAAGGTCATCTGTTCGTCGTTGATGCTTTCCAGTTCCTCGACCGCCTTGCCGCCGCCCTTGATGGTCAGCGTGCGAACCGAGCCGGCTTTGCTGCCGTCGGTCGCCGTGCTTTTTTCGACCGCCGGATGCCAGCTTTGCAGGCCGTTAAAATCCTTGAGCTTGGCCCAGACGGCGGCGGGCGGCGCCTTGATCGTGACTTGCTCGGTCACCTTCTGGCGGGTCGGGCCGTGCGCGATCGCGAGCGACGACGCGGCGGCCAGTATCAGAAGCGCAATAGCTGAGCGCATGGAATCTCCTGTTGGTTGGTTGCAGGGTTATAACGATTCGAGGGAGAGATCCGCTGACACGCTGGCGGCTCGCGTCCGGACAATACCGTCGCGACCGGCAGCGCCGTCCGTTCACGGCGCGCCGATGAACTGACCGAAGCCGCGGCTGTTTTTCCCGGTCGCGATCGTCATCAGGATTTTATGGCTGTCGGTATCCATGACGCCGACATTGTCGTCCATCCAGTTGACAACGTAAGCGCGCTTGCCGTGAATGGCGATGCCCTCGGGGAAGCCACCGGCCGGCACGGTTTCGAGCAGTTTGTTGGTTTGCGTATCGATAACCGAAACGCTGTCGGCGTGCTGATTGGTGACAAAAAGCTTGTCGCCAGCCGGGGTCAGCGCCGCGCAATACGGCGTGTTGCCGACCGCGATCGTGGCAATGAGCTTGTTCTGCTTCGAATCGACCACCGAAACATCGTTGCTTTGCACATTGACGACGTAAACGCGCCCGGCCTTGTCGTCGAGCGTGATGGCGAAAGGATGGTCGCCCGCGGGTATCGTCGCCAGAGTCTGATAGCTGATTGTGTCGATCACCTGAACGTTGTTGCTGTCGCGGTTCGCCACATAAATGCGCTTGCCGTCGGCGCTGGCCGCGATTCCGGCCGGCGCCTTGCCGACGCGAACGCTGGCGAGAATCTGATGCTTGCCGCCGTCGATGACAACGACGCGGCTGTTGAACCAGTCCGCAACGTATATTTTGCCGCCATCCGGCGCCACGGCAATGCCGACAGGTCCGCCGCCGATCGGCAGGCGCGCGATGGTTTTGTTGCTGGTCGTGTCGATGACGGAAACGTCTTTGCTGTCGGGATTGGTGACGTAGGCGCGTCGGGTTGCCGAGCTGACGGCAACACCGGCAGGCGATCTGCCGACCGGCACGGTCGCCACGACGCGGTCGTTGGCCAGATCGATGACGCTGACATTGTTGCTGCCTTGATTCGTGATATAGGCAAATGGGGCGGCCTGGGCGAGCGTGGCGAACGAGAACAACAGCGCTGGCAGCAGCCGGCGAAGAAGCGGCGGCGGCGGAGGATCGAGGTGGGGGTGTAACGGCCCCGCCCAGCCCGGTCGCGGCCTTCCGCCCAGGGAAAAGAAGCCCCGCCGGAGAG